>WFNX01000074.1 GCA_015488375.1 Mariprofundaceae bacterium
CATAGACAAACAGATCCCTGGCACCCTCTAATACCGGCAACAGCGTGGCCACGGGAGGAAATATGCGCACCGGCCAGATCAACAGCAGCAGTGCCGGCAATACCAGCCACAGGCGACGATCAGCAACCCAGCGCATTCCACAAACAAACAGCAGCAGCATTGCCAAAGCCAGAGCCCCGAAACTCCCCAGCCAGGGCACCAGCACAAATCCGCCCGCAAGCGCACCGATGGCCGCACCAAGACTGTTGGCACCATACCACCAGCCACCAGCCACCGATTTTTCAGGCTGTACAGAGCGCCCGGCCAGCATCGGCAACCATGCCCCCAACAGCATGGTCACCGGCAAGGTACACAGCATCACCACCCCTCCCTGCGCCAGCATGGCTACAGTCAGGGAAGAATAATCGCTACGTGCCACCCACTGGCTAATGGCCGGCAACAGATACATGCCCGGCAGAACCAGCAGGGCGGAAGCCACGGGTAACACAGAAAACCAGCGGGGTGATCGCATCCAGCGACTGATCACACTGCCCAGGCCGATACCTGTCAGGTAAACAAACAGCAGGATGGCCAGCACATATTCGGTACGCAGTAAAACTGTCCCGTAAATACGCGTCCATAGCACTTCGAGTATCAGCGCCGCAGCACCAATGCCGGCATAGGCCAGCAAATCCTTCCATGCCGGCCGTTGCCCGTGTTGCGTACGAACAGGTGCAGATGCAACGGGAAAATATCGACACAGCCAGCAGGCCAGCAAGGCCAGCGACAAACCCAGTGCAGCCACAATCCACAGTGCGCTGCGCCAGCCGAACATCGGCAACAACAGCAAGGGAAGGCAGGCACCGACGGCGCCACCCAGTGCATTCATACCATACATCATGCCCACGACATGACGCAGCACGCCGGCCGCCTGCAGGGCCAGCGGAAAAGCCAAACCCATCGCAAATGCCGCCGGGAACAATAGCAGGAAAGCACTGATTCCCTGCAATCCCTGCCACTCCACCAGAGAAAGGCTCGCTCCCAATCGTATCAGCCAGTCATCAAGCAATGGCATGCCCAATGGCAACAACAGGGCATAACATGCCAGCAAGGCCTCAATCGCACCCAGTCGCAACAAGGCCTGTCGGGCGGAACAACCGGCAAAAAGACGAGCCCCGGCCAGGCTGCCAGCGCCCAGGCCGGCCATAAACGCCGTCACGGTCAGAACCACGCCGAAAATACTGATGCCAAACATTAATGACATCATGCGCGTCCAGAGCACTTCATAACTCAGCGCCGTGATGCCGGTACCGGCATAAAGCAGCAGCAACAGCAGACGGGAAAAAGGCGCAGGCCTGTCGGTCGTCATGGTGCTGCGATCATGGTAAACGGAAATATTGCGTCAATAAGGCCAGAACCAGGCAATTGATGTCGCCGCATGAACAATGGCCAGCGTCATACTCAAACCGGCAAGAATCATATGCGGGACAAACACATCCTTGCCAAACGCGGCCATGGCAATGCCCATCGCGCCGGTGAGCAACAGCAACACCAACAGGGAAATCCCCATCAGAAACAGAATGCGGTGCTTGGTCCTTGTCTCGATACGTCGCTCCGGGCTTTCTTCCACATCACCGGCAAACTGCTGCATCACCATCTCTGAAGATTGTGCCGGCTCAGGAGTAGCCGCCGCGGCTGTTTGTGCCGAAAACAGACAGGCACAAAGTAATAGCAGAACAGACAAGGCCTTATCAATCACGCTCATCGTTATGTTTTTCCTCCGCATCCCGGCGCATGGCGTTTCTGATATGGATAATGGCCGAAAGTATCATCGGCGCAAATACCAGAAAAAACAAAAACACAAAAATCATCCATGGCGTATCAATCGTCACATGCATATAACGGTAACTGTCCACAGCCATTACATCCGTTGCGCCCAGCAGCGCTGTCAGCATGATGCCTGTTGTATTCCACCATTTCATCGTGCTTCTCCTTATTCTTTAACATCCATGGCGCAACGGAAACCAAAAAAATCGGAAGCATAATTGGGCAGGGCATAATTACGATGGTAGGTATAGGTGGAAAACGGATCACTCTTCCACGAACCTCCTCGCATAACCCGATAAATCAGTTCCTCTTTTTCATCCGAACCGCGATGATAGTTTGGGTCGATTTCCTTGGCCTGAAAAATGGACGGATCCCCCGGCGAGCCCGGGTAGGGTGCAAATTCATCAGCCACCCATTCCTGAACATTGCCGGCCATATCCATCACCCCGTAAGGACTTGCACCCTGCGGATAGGCATTGACAGGCGTCGTATGTCCGACCTGATAATAGGTATTCAGGTTCTCCGGTAACATGCGATCACCCCATGGCCAACGCCGCCCGTCCGTACCCCGGGCCGCCATTTCCCATTCAGCCTCCGTTGGCAAACGCTTGCCTGCCCACTGGCAGTAATCACGGGCATTATACCAGGAAACCATGGTCACCGGATGCAGTTCCAGGCCACGTGGAATATGGCCATCGGTCCAGTTCAAAGGCGGGCGATAATGGGCACTGGCCACAAAACGTGCATACTGGGCCTGCGTGACCGGATATTTATCGATTTTATAAGGTTTCAGGCGCACCTGATGCAGCGGCCGGTTGGCTTCATTGGAACGCGGATCATCCGTACCCATCGGGAACACTCCGCCGGGAATCGACACCATCCACGATACATCCCGCCATTGCTCCTCGGAAAGCAACGCCTCCGCCTCTGCCGGCAAATAGGTGGCAACATCCTTGCCGTGCTTTTCATTGGCTTCCTGCAGATAAATTTCCTCGCCGGCCGCACGAATATGCTTGTGCATTTCCCGCACGTCGTAACTGGCCTTGGCCCGCATTTCATCCAGTCGCAGGGAGCCAAGCTTCATGACATGCAACGAACCGCCAACCATGGCCAGCGTAATGCAGGTCACCAGGGTTGCCATCAGCCAGCGTTTGCGCCGACGACGTTGGGCTTCAGTAACCGGAATACGTTGTTTCATACTCCGCGAGATGGAGCATCATCCGCATCATCCTCCGGTAACGGGACGGAATCTGCTCGCTGAAAATCCGGATTATCCCATGAGAAACGACGGCGAATCAGCAATTCACCGATAAAACCACCGACCGCACAAAATTCCATTTGCAGAATCACAAACATAATCCACATGCCCCAGGGCAGCAAATGAACACCCTCGGGCAGGGAATAGGTATGCTGATAGGCCCATAGCATGACCAGTGCCGGAGGGAAATGAGCCAGGTACTTACCTCCGAAACCGTAAATCATGCCAATAACCACACCGGTGCCCACCGGCAACACACTCATCGCCAGCAGCCAGTTAAAGTTAAACCCCTGCAATCCCTGGTACCATTCCAGGTGGACATCAAGCGCCCACAAACCGGCCCGATACACCGCCGCGCCGACAATCAGTGCAATCAATGCACGCAGCCAGTAAGGAGCCCATGAATCACTGGTCAGTTTCGGGCGTGGCGATGTCTTGCGGGATGGCGATTCGGTTTGCAACGTATTCACTGCTCCTTTCCTGTCAGCTTTTGCTGCTCCGCCTTGCGCGTTTCATCCAGATACCATCCGCGCACCTTCATGCTGGCAAAATAGCGGGAAAGGATCATGCGCTCCTCCTCCGGCAAATGTGCATAGGAAGGCATGCGGTATTTTTTCTTCAGCCGACTGGGCAGAATCTTTTGCGGATCTTCGGCCGAGAAATAACGATACAGCCATTCTTCGCTACGCAGCGAACCGATCCCGTCCAGACTGGGCGCCGGCACACTCTGATAAACGCTTTTGACCGACCAGATCGCATGGCAATTACGACATTGCAGCTTGCGATACAGTTCTGCACCGGAGCGCTGCAAGGCAGCATCGGCAGTGGTATAGAATGGCAGCGCCTCTTCCGGCGTCTGATGTGCCTGCGGATGCAGTATCGACTGCACGGTCGCATAAACCAGTATCGCGGCAAATAGAAGAATGGCCGCATTGACTACGGTCATCCAGCTGATTTTTTTTAACATTGCTTACAGCTTGTGTGCAGCCGCTTCTTTTTCTGCCAACACTTCCCGACGACGGGCTTCCTGCTGCTTGGTAACTTCCTGATACTTGGCAAATTCTTCAGGATCCATTTTATCCTTGTCTCCGTCATCAAACACCAGATATTTGATATCCTCGTCAAACTGTTCATTACGTGCAGCCCAGCGAATACCAAAAACCACCCCCACGAGAATGGCCGCCCCGCTCAACAGCCAGATATAGATCGTCCATCCATCGTGTAACTCAATTCCAAACATGGGAACCTCCAAGATTGCCTGATTGTCTATTCAGAACAAAACGCCGTCAAGTAGCTGAATGGCCGCAAATATCGAGGCTGCAACCACGCCCAGCACAATCATGCCGAATAACACTTTCTCGCCGGGCTTGACTTTCTCGCCACCCTGGCTCTTGAAAAAAGCCCAGATAATGCCGACAAACACAGCGATAGCGATCATCATAAAAACGAATATGGCAACGCTGTAGCTGTGACTGCGCATGCTTTCGATGCCGAAATCGTACGCCTGCGACGCCTGCGCCATAACCGGCATCATCAATAACATGAACATGACGACTGCAATAATGTTTCGCACAAGCATTTTGTTTTCTCCTGAATCACTCAAGGCAGCGAACCATAACGCCTGTCGAACATATTCTCCATAACCTCATGGCATAAAAAAAGCGCCACCCGAAGGTGGCGCCTGATAATCGAACATTCCGAACAGTATCAGAAAACGTTCTTGCGAGGGTCCGGAGTACCCTTCTTGTGATTATCCACGAAAAAGCTGTAGATAATCGGTGCAATCAATGCAATCAGGGTTACAAAAATTCCGGCGAATTGTGGGTTATCCATATTAATCATATCTCAATCTCCTTTTATTAATGCGCGATCGAGTGATCAGGACGCCATGAGAAATGCGGCAACCGCTTCACGGTAATAATGATCGCCAGACAGAAGCCGATGAAGTAAACAAAGGAAATACCGTAGCCCTTGTCCCACCATGGCTGTTTGGCAATCACGGTGCCATCCGGCTGAATATTGAAGAAGTTGGACTTCACAACATCAGGACCAACCACAATATATTCCTCAAGATCCACACCTGCGGTCTGCAGTTCCACAATCTGCGGTGCAATCACACGCAAATGATCCAGGTCAATCGGATGCTGTTCGCGCTGGAACGTGTACGGTGAAGGGAATTCCTTCAGTGCATCCTCAATCAGCTTCATGGCCTGCTGATTGGCCTGATAGTGCGTCAGCGTTTTATCATTCAGAACTTCCTGCACCATCGTGCTGTTCATCAGTGCCACGTAATCCGCATAAATGGCGGCCGTCGGACGCTGACCATACAGCGGGAACGTAATCGCGATGGCAGTCGCGAACGTCAGCAGCAGCAGACCGATGACCGGACGCGGTAGCGGATTGTTGTTTTCCGCAATACCACCCAGGCTCTCGTGCTCCCAGACATACTGGGCTTCCTTATTCTGATCCTCTGTCGTCAATGTATGCAGAGGTCGGTTAAATGTCCATCCCATGTCTTTTATCCCCCCTTATTTCAGATTCAACACGAAGTCGATCAGCTTGCGAGCTTCACTGTCTGCGGCCGGTGCCGGAACCTCAGGCGGATAAACACGCTTGCCTTCCGCATATTCAAAGTAATGCTCATCCCAGGCAGCAAGATCGATCGGATTGCCGTTCGCATCCTTATCGCCCCACAGATAATCATAGCGCGGCATGATGGAATGCGGCTGCACCAGACGCGGATTGAAGAAATGCATGGTCATCCATTCACGCGACGAGTTACGTGAACCGACATGCAGCAGATCCGGTGCCTTACGGTCAGAGCCGAACGTGGTCGGAGACTCACCATTGAAGTCACCTACCAGCGGCGGACGACCGAACGTCTGCCAGTCCTGTGTTTGCTCTGGCAGCAGGGTATGGCACCACCAGCAACCTTCACGCACGAACAGGGTCTTGCCGGCACCGGCCAGCAACTGCTGATCCGCCGCATTCAGCGTAGCATCCGGCTGCCAGCCACGTGTCGCGGTTGCATTCTCAATGTACGGCACATCATCATCCGTTGCTTGCACGAGGAACACCGCACCGGCCTCTTCCGATGCCTGATCTATTTTACCCAGGCTGATGGATGCCTGCAGCACATCGTCACCCAGAATATTGTCATGTGTGATTCCATCCGGGAAATGTGTACCCGCCGGGAACACATAGGCATCAGTCTGATCAATCGGCTCACCTGTCGCCGGATCCTTGGTCAGCACGACCTTGATCGGCTTGTCCTTGCCCTGCAGGAACGGATCATAGTAGTTGAAACCACTCTCCCAGCCATATGTCAGCTGGTTTTCCAGCGCCGTCTTGGTCGATGACATTGATGAAATATCGATGCCTGGCAGAACGATGGTGATGAACATCGACACACTCAATGCGACACCAAACATGATACTTCCGATTCTATATTCTCTAAAAGCCAC
>WFNX01000075.1 GCA_015488375.1 Mariprofundaceae bacterium
ACCTTGCCGCCCGGGCGGAAAAGGACTTTGCCAAAGTCGTACTCGATCATGAACATGGCAATATCCGCAAGGCGGACAGGGAGGCCGGATTCGCGCATACCACCATCCATGCGGCCCAGGTTGTTGCCGCCCGCAAACAATTTGTCAGCCCCGTCAGCCAGCGCATTGCCGAAGCACGCAAGCTCAATGCCCCGTTGTATGCCCCCTTGGCATTCAAACAGGCGCTCAGCCGGCAAAAGAAGATCGAGCGCCTGATCAAGGAAAACCCGGATGCGCAAAGCCAGGCCTACGCATGGTCCAAAACAGGACAACAACAAGCTGAACGGGCCATCCGCATCGCTAGGCTCGGCTCAAAGTTTAACCGGGATAAATCACAGCTCGAGCAATGGCTGGATGCCCGCGATGCCCGCCTGAACCGGCTGGCAACAGAACTGGGCCTGGAAAGCCTGTCATCAGAACAGACCCCCGATGAACAACTGGCCACCCTGCTGCAGGCCGCTACGAATATGAAACGCCATTACAACGAGCAACTGGCCGATGCCAATCAACAACTTGCCAAATATGAAGGAGAACTCAGCAACATGTCAGAGATGCGACGCAAGCTGCAACTGAAACGCGAGGCAGAAGAGAAAATCAAACAGATCACGGCCCTGTTCAATCCCGATGAGGTCAAAATTCTGCTCACGCCGGATGCCGATGTGATTCTGCGTCTGAATGCCGGCATGTTCAAAAGCGGCAGCTCGGTGATTCCGCCGGCCGCCTACGATATTCTGGACAATATGCTGAAAACCATGGCCATCTTCCCGGATCGCAATGTCCGCATTGAGGGCCATACCGATTCCGTCGGTGCCAGCGAATTCAACCAGACCCTGTCCGAACGCCGGGCCAATGCCGTGAAAGTCTACTTTCAGGCACGTACCGAATCACAACTGCAGACATTCCAGTCCGTCGGCTACGGCGAAACCCGGCCGATCGCCAATAACGAAACGGCGGAAGGGCGGGCCAAGAACCGTCGCATCGATATCATCCTGCCTGCTCCGGATGGCAAACGTGATCACTGATGCCCCTCTGATGCGCCCATACTGGACAAAACGGATGCAGTGGTATAAAAATAGGGTATGAGCGGTCCTCTTGGGTCGCTGGCGGTCGCCGACGGGCGGCCGCCTTTATTTTATCCGCCACTTGCGACCGATACGCCTTTCGCGTGGAATACCCGCATGGACGTCATTGCCTGGCAGCGCCTTGCCAAACCGGATGAACGACAGGCACACTGTTTCGATTATCGCACCAGCATCTGCATTCAGGGGAAAACGGTCGAACTCAAGCAACAGGGCTTTGCCATCTGCTACCACGGGCATGTTCATGTTTTTCGCAATGCCTGCCCGCATGCCGGCTCACCACTGGACTGGAATCCGGGTGAATTCTTTTCAGAGGATGGGCGTGAACTTGTCTGCCATACCCATCATGCCCGTTTCGACCCGGCCAGCGGCGAATGCCTTGCCGGCCCCTGTCCGCACGGGCTGGAAGTCCTGCCATTCCATGATCATGGCGATTATCTGGAGGTGCCGGCCGCCATACGCTGAATCATGCCCCGCACTCAGCCGGCATCCGCACCATGCACATGCACATCCATCTGCGGATAGGGAATCGAAATTCCCGCCTCATCAAAGGCCAGTTTCACCTTCTCCGTCAGATCAAAGCGTACAGCCCAGTAATCGCTCGCCTTCACCCATGGGCGCACGGCAAAGTTCACACTGGCATCGGCCAGTTCGGCAACGGCAATCAGCGGTTTCGGCTCCTGCAGGATGCGCTCATCCGCCTCAACCAGCTGCTGGAGGATGGCCCTGGCCTGTTTCAGGTCATCGTCATAGCCAATGCCGAACAACAGATCGATACGCCGCGTTTCGCGGGCTGAATTGTTGGTGATCGTCCCGGAGTAAATCGATCCGTTGGGTACAATAATTTCACGATTATCCCCGGTCTTCATACGCGTGCTGAAAATCCCGATCTCTTCCACCACACCGGCAACACCGGCAGCTTCAATGAAATCACCCACCTTGAACGGGCGGAAAATAATCAGCAGCACACCGGAGGCGAAGTTCTGCAACGATCCCTGCAGGGCCAGACCCACAGCCAGACCGGCCGCGCCGATCAGGGCAATAAAGGATGTCGTATCCACGCCAAGCTGATTCAGTGCGGCGATAATCACCATCAGCAATAACAGTGCATTGAGAATTGAGCTGACAAAACCGGACAGCATTGCATCCAGGCCCGCGCGTTCCATCATGCGCCCGGCCACCCTCACCAGCAGGCGAGCCACCCAGCGCCCCGCCACAAAGACCACCAGGGCAAGCAAGATGTTCATCAGCCAGGGAAAGGCATAATCCGTTGTAAATGCGTGCATATCAAATGTATCCATCTCCACCTCCTGTGAGCCTATTCAAGCAGCGGAGCGGAAGAAAGTCACGCCGGCTCAGAACGGTACAAGGCTGCCGTCAAAGGCCACGAACGATCCTGACGGATAATCCCGACATCGCGCCAGTACCTGAGTCATACCGGCTACCGAGGTGGCCACATCAATCAAACCGCCATGCCGTGTCATGTCCGTACTGACCCAGCCGGGATGCAATGTCAGCACATGGATCCCGTCAGCTGCCAGGTCCACAGCCATTGAGCGCGACACGATCACCAGCGCCGCCTTGGCTGCACGATAGGCGTAGGTGCCGCCACTGCGATTATCGGCAACCGAGCCCATCTTGGAGCCGATATTGGCGATCAGCGATCCTGCGGGCATATGCCGGTGCAGGCGCTGCACCACACGTAACGGACCAATGCAATCGACATTGAATACTTCCTGCATTGCCGCGGAGCTAATCTGCTGCAATGACTGCCCCCGTTTATCCGGGCCGTAGATTCCCGCGTTATTGATCAGCATATCGAGCTGGTCGGGCAGCTCGCCTTCCGGCCCCTGATCAGTACCAACATCCCAGCGCAGCAAATGCAGGCGATCGCAGGCCAGTTCGGGCAAGGCGCCGCTATTCGTCCGGTAGCAGGCCCATACCTCATCACCCTGCTGCAAATAATGACGAACAAAACCAAGTCCGATGCCCCTGTTAGCCCCCGTAACCAGAATCTTCATCCCGTTCCTCCATCACCTGTAACGCTGTGCGCGCAATTTGGCCGCCAAATGTTAAAGTGCGTCCATGCAGACAGACCATCAGCCCAGACAGCTTCGCCACTATCTGTCCGGAACCGCAGCGGATCGCTG
>WFNX01000076.1 GCA_015488375.1 Mariprofundaceae bacterium
CGTCCAGGCGGCTGTAAGCGGTTTCGGCATCGAAATACTTCAGCGCCAGATCGGCGAACAGGTGTCCGTGTTTGGCCTCGGCCGCCCATAGCGATTTGTAGAACCGGCGGATTTCCTCATCGTCCACGGCCTCGCAGACTAGGCGAAAGCGCTCGGCCCCCCGTGTTTCGACCATCGAGAAAATAAGCAACTGGTCGAGGAAATGCTCGTCGCGGCCATGGCGTTGCAGTTTGAGCAGGGCGCGGATATAGGGGTCGGGTGTATCGGGCAGCAGGGGAATGTCCCTGGCCTGCATCAGACGATAGCATTGGCGGAAATGTTCCAGTTCCTCAATCGCCAGATCCGTCAGTGCAGGAATGATTTCATGCCGGTCATGGAAACGCATGACCATGCTCATGGCCGTGGAACTGGCCTTGCGCTCGCAATTGGCATGGTCGGCCAGAAAATGCGCGAAATCGGACAGCGCGGTCTCCGCCCATTCGGCCGGCGTTTCGTATTGCAGGTCTGCCGATTTCTTGGCCATGATGTTCACCTCGTATGCATCATCTGACGCGTTATCTTCAGTTGCCGCAGACACAGGCCGGGATCGCTGCCCCGCTGCGGGACGATCTCGAACTGGTGCTCGTGGTCCCCTGTCTGTGTGAGCCGGGCATTATAGAATTGCTGGCGCATTTACAACAGCCCGGAGCGCCGCGGGCGGAGATCATTGTCGTCGTCAATCATGCCGAGGATGCGCCGGCAGATGTGCGTCGTTGCAATGAGCGGACGCTGGCCGATATTCGCCAATGGGCGGGGGCGGCGCTTTCCGTGCCTGTGCATGCGCTGGCCGCCTTTGACCTGCCCGCCCGCCATGCCGGCGTGGGGCTGGCACGCAAGATCGGCATGGATGCGGCAGCACGGCGCTTTGCGGCCGTTGGCAGGCCGGATGGCATCATTGCCTCGCTGGATGCCGACTGCCGTGTTTCAGAGCATTATCTGCAGGCAATATGGCAGGGTTTTGCCGGCCAGCCGGCCATGCATGCGGCGACGCTGGTCTATGCCCATCCACTGGATCGCTGTGAGGACGCACGCCATCGCCGGGCCATGGCCTGTTATGAGTTGTTTCTGCGCTATATGGCGCTCGGCTGGCGCAGGGCGGGGTTGCCCTATGCCTTCACGGCGATCGGTTCCTGCTTCGCCGTGCGCGCCAATGCCTATGCACGCCACCATGGCATGAACCGGCGCAAGGCGGGCGAGGACTTTTACTTCCTGCACAAACTGGCGCGCGAGAAACCGCTGGGCCATATTGCGGATGCCTGTGTGTTCCCGTCCGTGCGCATGCGTTCGCGCACGCCGTTCGGCACCGGGCAGGCCATTGCCGACTGGTATGCGCAGGGGAAAGAGGCATGGCTGGTTGCCTCACCGCAATGCTTTGATGAGCTTGCCGTGTTGCACCGGCGGCTGGATGATTTGCTGAGCATGGAGGATGTGCCCTGGCTGGATGGCATGCCTGCCCGGCTGGCCGGTTATCTGCAGCGTGCAGGGCTGCTGCAAGCCGTAGCCGGCATGCGCCGCAATGCGGCGAGTCCGGCCACGTTCCGGAAACATTTTTATACCTGGTTCGATGGCCTGAAGGCCTGGCGCTATGTGCAGCAGTGTCAGGTTCAACTGCCCGTTGAGCAGGCGGTCTGCCGATTGTTGACGCATTTCGGCATCGATGCCGTCAGCCGGGATGTCGAGGGTTTGTTGCAGCAGTTGCGTCGGCTTAAGAACTGAGGTTATCGTCCTGCCCGCGCATGAAATCGCGAATCCGCGCGATGAAGGCGTCGCCATAGCGCTCCAGCTTGCGCGCGCCGACGCCGGAAATCTGCAGCATGGCCTCTTCCGTTTGCGGTCGCATGCTGGCCATCGCCATCAGGGTTTTATCGGAAAAGACGATATAGGGGGGAATATCCTGCGCTTGTGCCAGTGAACGGCGCAGTTCGCGCAGGGCCTCGAACAGCGCCTGATCCGCCGCATCAAGGCTGGCCGCGCGCTTCGGGCGTGTCCGTGCTGGTGTGGGGGCGGATGTGCGCAGGGCGCGCAGCATGACGGTGCCGGGCGCGACATCGCGCTTAAGCAGCGTGCCTGCCTTTGCCGTCAGCCTGAGGCTGCCATGGCCCTCGGTATCAGCAGTGAGATAGCCCTGGGCCAGCAGCTGACGGAAGATGCTTCGCCATTGGGCATGGCTGTATTCTTTGCCGATACCGAAGGTGCTGAGCCGATCGTGGCCATTGCGACGGATGCGCGCATCGTCCCTGCCGCTCAGGATATCGATGATGTACTGCGCACCAAAGCGTTGTTGCGTGCGCCAGATGCAGGACAAGGCCTTCTGTGCCGCCACCGTGGCGTCCTCGCATTGCGGAGGGTTCTGGCAGTTATCGCAGTTGCCGCAGGGTTCGGCCAGGGTTTCACCGAAATAGGCCAGCAGCGCCTGTCGCCGGCAGCCGGTGGTTTCGCACAGGCCCAGCATGGCATCGGTTTTCTGTCGCATGATGCGTTTGAATATGTCGTCGGCATCGCTGTTGTCGATGAACATGCGCAGGTTGATGACATCCCGCATGCCGTAGCTCATCCATGCATTGGCCGGCAGACCGTCGCGACCGGCACGGCCGGTTTCCTGATAATAGGACTCGATATTTCTGGGCAGATTCAGATGCGCGACAAAGCGGACATCCGGTTTGTCGATGCCCATGCCGAAGGCAATGGTGGCCACGATAATCAGGCCATCCTCGCGCAGGAAACGCTGTTGATGATGTTGCCGCAGCCCCTGCGGCAGGCCGGCATGATAGGGCAGGGCCGTGCGTCCCTGGTTGCCCAGCCATTCCGCCGTGGCCTCAACCTGCTTGCGGCTCAGGCAATAGACGATGCCGGCCTCCCCGCGGTGGTGGCGCTGAATGAATTGCCACAGCGCATCCCGGGCATTGCCCGATGCATGGATGGCATAATGGATATTGGGACGGTCGAAGCTGTGGATGAAGACGCGCGCTTGCTCCAGTGCCAGCTGTTCGATGATTTCCCGCCGTGTGCGGGCATCCGCCGTGGCCGTCAGTGCGATGCGCGGCACATGCGGGAAGCGCTGATGCAGCAGGGAGAGCTGCTGGTATTCCTTGCGGAAATCATGACCCCACTGGGAGACGCAATGCGCTTCGTCGATGGCGAACAGCGCAATCCGGCAGGCCCCCAGGCATTGCAGCATGGCCTCGCCAAGCAGGCGTTCAGGCGCCATATACAACAGATCCAGTTCGCCCTGGCGCAATGCCGTTTCAATGTCGCGCTGTTCATCGCGGTCCTGCGTGGAATTGATAAAGGCCGCCCGAATGCCCAGTTGCCGCAGTGCATCCACCTGATCCTGCATCAGGGCAATCAGCGGCGAGACGACAATGCCCGTGCCCTCGCGCAGCAGGGCCGGAATCTGGTAACAGATCGACTTGCCTCCGCCGGTGGGCATCAGCGTCATGACATCCTGTCCCTGCATAAGCGCATCGATGATGTCCGCCTGGTGGTGGCGGAATGCATCGTAGCCGAAGACGGATCGCAGTATGTGCAGTGGCTGTTGCATGAGAAACCCCCTACAGGGTCGTGGCGCAGGCATGGGCGGAGGCCCAGGCCCACTGGAAGTTGAAGCCGCCCAGATGGCCTGTCACATCGACGACCTCGCCGATGAAGCAGAGGC
>WFNX01000077.1 GCA_015488375.1 Mariprofundaceae bacterium
GCGAATGACAGGCTTGAGATGATGTGCTCGCGCTTTCAGTGCTTTTCTCTGCGCAGATGTCAGTGCCATAGATGATTCTCCGATAAAGGCTGCATGTTAGCAGTCGGAGAGCATAAATAAACGTTGTTTGCGGCGGGGATATGCGCATTGCTCCGCGCGCGTGATTGGCTAGAGTGGCAAGCCGTGAGTCATGATCAAAACAGAAACGATCAACAGGCGCAGCTGACGACTTCGCCATCGCCGCGTGTGCCTATTCGCTGGCACTGGACGATGCTGGTTGGCGGAGCCGTCCTTGCCGCCGTGCTGGTGCTGCTGTTGCTGATCCTCGATATGGAACGTAATGCCTGGCTGGCCAGCCAGGCTGCGCAGGCGGAAGTGCAGGTGGATCGCCTGGCCGATGAGTTGAAAATTCCGCTGCTGGCCGGCAGTGCGGAAACCGATTTGATTGTGAAAAGTTTTCTCGACAAGGTGCCGGCGGTCATGGCCATTCGTCTGCGTCTGCCCGACGGGAAATATGAGGACTTTGCCAAGCACGAGGTAGCGAAAGACAAGCCCGATCTCTCCGCGATCAGGGGCGACGGCGTGGTCAAACTGCCCATGGACAGCCTGTGGTATGGCAAGCAGATCACCTATGCCGATACGAAGATCGGTTCCGTGGCCGTGCGTTTCTCGGAAGAAAAATGGCGCGAGCTGGCCGGCACGCTGGTCAGTCGCATTTCCATGGCGGCCGGTGTGGTGGTGCTGTTCGCCGGCCTGCTGGTCTTCTGGCTGGCCGGGCGCATGAGTCAGCCGCTCGAACGTCTGGCCGAGGCGGCGGAAAAGGTGGCGCAGGGCGATTATACGGTGCAACTGGCGGTCAGTGGCAATAACGAGATTTCCGATGCCACCCGGCAGTTCAATGCCATGGTGCGTGAACTGGCGCACAAGGAGGAGATGCGCGGCGTGTTCGGACGCTATCTGAATCCGAAGCTGGTCTCCGAGGTTTTCAATGGTGGGCAGTTCAAGGTTGAGGGGTTTCGCCATGATGCCACGATTCTGTTTGCCGATATGGTGGGCTTTACCTCATTCTCGGAGGCGACGGAAACGGAATATGTGATCGAGGTGCTGAATCGCTATTTCGAGATATTCCATCGCATCATTGATTACTATGGCGGTCATGTGGACAAGTATATCGGCGATGCCGTGATGGCCGTGTTCAACCATCCTCATGAAGATCCGCATCATGCCCAGCATGCGGCAAAAGCGGCCCTGGCCATTACTGCCGCGTGCAAGCGCCTGGCAATTCCGCGGCCGGACGGAGGCAATATCAGCTTCAGGGTAGGGCTGAATATGGGCCCGGTTATCGTCGGGAATATCGGTGCTGTGGCCAGGCTGCAATATACGGTGATCGGTGATTCGGTGAATGTGGCTTCGCGTATGACGGCACTGGGCGATGGTGGTCAGGTGATCCTGCCACGCCGAACCTTCCAGGCGCTGAAGGGTGGCTTTGTTTTTGAATCGATCGGCGAACGCACGATTAAAGGTGTGAGTGAGCCGATGGAATGTGGCATGCTTCGGCCCGTGGATAAGGGTGTGCAGAAGAATATTGAACATGCGGTGGCGCTTGCCTTTGATCTGACGTCACCCTCCGGAGTGCACCGGCAAGCATCAACCGATGATGCGTGACATGAAGCGCTGGATCGCTGTTCTGCTGTTGCTGCTGGCTGGCGGTTGCAGCAATTTCAAAATGTCCCCCGAGCTGTCTTCGCTGGGCTTTCTGCATGGTTATGAGGCGGTCTTGCATGATTTTAACAACGGGCGTGTCATGGAAGCCAGAAGCAGGGTGCTGGCCATGGATCGCAAGGATCCGGATTATGCCAGGGCGCAGGTTTTGCTGCGCAAACGCATCGAACCGGCGCGTAAACGCCTGCTGGAAGCCTACAGCAAGCGTGCGGCACAGGCAGAGAAGGACAGGCGCTGGGTTGAAGCGATGCGCAACTATGAGCAGGCGGCGACGTTTTCTGCCAGGCCCGAAATGTTGCGCAGGAAAAGCCGGCAAATGGCGATGAAAATGCGGCAGTCACGCTTTGAGCTGTTATTGCGCCAGCGTCGCAATGAGGATCAGGCCCTGCTGGCTGCACTGGAGGCGCTTGAGAATCCGCGCGGCCTGGATGCGCAGGACCCGGTTATGGCCAAGGAACGGGAGCGTCGGCTGGATGTGCTGGAAGATCGCGCCAGACAGGCATACCGGGACGCCGATCGTTATCTGGGCAGCGAGCTGCCCGAAATGGCCTATGTCGCCATCGAGTCCTATCTTCGCCTTGTGCCCGATTCGGAGCGCGGACAGAAGCTGAAAGCACGTATTCTCAAGGCGATGCCTGCAGGGATCAGGATTCCTTCAAATACGCATGCCGTGCAGACCAGAAAACGCCTGGCTGTCCATAAACACGTTACCAGAAAGGAAATCGATGCACTGGTTCGGCAAAAGCGCTATGTGGATGCGCGGATGGCTGCACTGGTGTATCGGCGTAACGGCGGCAAGGATGGCGACAAGCTGTTGAAGTCGATTGAGCAGTTGATGGACAGGGAAGCTGCATCCTATTACGCCATGGGTAAGAAGATGTTCCAGCAGGAGAAGCTGGATCAGGCGATTCGTTACTGGCGCAAGGCCGTATCCCTGCGTCCTGACCAGACCGAATATGTCGATGCGTTGCGTCGGGCCGAGTTGCTCAAGGAGCGGCTGGGGATGCTGCGCTGAACATGTACAAAAGGAAGGCATACGATGCGTGATGTGATTGTCAGTTCAAGGCGCAGGACCCGGGCCATTGCCGTGGGTGATGTGATCGTGGGCGGTGATGCCCCGATTGCCGTGCAATCCATGACCAATACCCGCACCACGGATA
>WFNX01000078.1 GCA_015488375.1 Mariprofundaceae bacterium
CTGCTGTTGCTCGGTCGTTGCATCACCTTGCCGGAAATCATGGCCGTTGCCGTGAGCTATACGGGCATTGCCCTCTCCCTCCAGCAGGAGGGTGTGCTTCACGGCACGCAGTTGCTTTTCGGTGCTCTGCTGGTGTTCGGCAGCGCTCTGGCCTATGCGCTTTACCTGATCGGCAGCGGCGAGCTGATTGCTCGCCTCGGATCTCGGCTGTTCATGGCCGTGTCGATGGTGGTCTCATGCCTGGCCATGGTGGTGCAGTTTGTGCTGACACGGGATTTCGCCACGCTGGCACAGCCCCTGCCCGTGTACGGCTACGGCTTGCTCATTGCGGTGTTCTCGACGGTGTTGCCGGCATTCATGCTGGCGGCCGCGATTCAGCGAATCGGCGCAGCGCATGTCTCGATTATCGGCGGCATTGGCCCGGTGGCCACGATTGCGCTGGCGGCCGTGTTTTTGGACGAGGCGCTCTCCGCCATGCAGGTCTTCGGCGCGGCGCTGGTGATTACGGGTGTGTTGTGTCTGGTTTTTTTCAGGCAAATGGCCGGCGCGAAACCATCTGCCTGATTTTGTTATATCCTTGATCAGCCGCTGCAGAATCAATGTCCTGGTTCAGGTGAAGAGTCTCTATTTCTGAACTGGGAAAGCACAACAAGAAGCCCTGATTAGATCATTGGGATGCCGGATGTAAGCTGTTTGTACAGAATCCGCGGGCGCAGACGCGATTAAGCGGAGGCGGTGGCCTGTCGGGCCAGTTGTGCATTGTGGATGCCGGACAAGGTCACAAGGGCGATGATGGCGCCGATAAATGCCATGGCCATGTCGGACTGGGTGTCCCAGATATAGCCCTGCGTGCCCAGGAAGGCTTCGGCGTTTTCACCCGTGGCCAGGGCCACCCACCATTCGATCAGCTCATAGAAGGCGCTGAATGCGAGGCAGAATGAAACGGTGAAGAAATCCCGCCAGTAGTGGCCGTTGATGACCTGTTTGCGGATCAGAATCTCGCGGGCAATCATGGCCGGCACAAAGCCCTGTGCGAAATGCCCCAGCTTGTCATAATTATTGCGTGTGGAACCGAACAGACCGTCAAAGCCGGGAACTTCTGCATAGGTGAAGTGCCCGCCAACCATCAGAATGATGCAATGGACAAGAATCAGACCATAGAGCAGAGGCGTCAGACGGAATGAGCGGTAAGTGGCGGTCAGTACGATGATGGCAATGATAGCGGGAAAAACTTCCAGGAACCAGGTGAACTGGTCCTTCGGATTGATTGCCGACCAGAGAAAAACGGCAGCAAAAATCGCCAGCCAGATGAACCGCATGTCCCCTCCTTGTCCATCACGTAGTTCCGAATCTGCAGGCTAGCCGCTGATTCGTATTTTTCCAGAATCCTGTTTTCCAGAATGCTTCTCCCGGAAAGGCGGTCGCCAAATCGTGCAGGCTGAACAAGTGACAAGCCGTGCATTTGCGACATAATGCGCCGCCCAATTCATCCCTGTGAGGCGTATATGACACCCGACGACATCAGTATCGACTTTGAAGAAGGTGGTATCAAGACCACCAGGGAAATCGACAAGGTTATCCTGAGCAAGGGTGCGTGGACGACGATTTTGTTCCGCTATCGCAACTGGGATTTCAAAACCGAGGCCTATGGCGAGGACAAATTCACCATCCGCCGCTATCAGAAACGCAACGGCGAATACATTCCCCGTTCCAAGTTTAATATCACCAATGCCAGGCAGGCGGCCCTGATCGTTGAGAGCCTGCAGCGCTGGCTGGATGAGGACTGAGCAAGGGGCTCGCCCGGCATCGAAAGATGCATGAACTGAAAAAAACGTCTATGCTCCTGTTTATTGAAGGAGTTGTGTTTGCGGGAAGGGAAAGCAAAACAGGCTGAATCCGTCGCCGAACGCTATATCATGGCTTGCCATGAATGCGATGCGCTGCAGCATGTTCAGGCGGAACTTGCGCGTCGCGAAATGGTGTTATGCTCTTCCTGTAATGCCCTGCTGTATAAATTTATGCCGGCCAGCGCCGTGGAGCGAAGTCTGGCCTTGTATCTGTCGGCACTGATCCTGTTTGCCATCGCCAATCTGTTTCCGTTCATTACGCTTAAAATGGGCGGGCGGGAAGAAATGGATGTCCTGCTCTCCGGGCCTGCCGCCCTGTTCGCGGCGGGCAATTTTGATATCGCCATGTTGGTGTTGCTGACCAGCATTGTTTTTCCGCTGCTGACCATGCTGGGTGCACTGTATCTTTTGATTCCGGCATATTTTGGCCGGCTTGCGCCTGCCACCGGCATTGTTTACCGCGCGGTTCACCGGCTGATGCCGTGGAGCATGGTCGGCGTATTCATGCTCGGTGTGATTATTGCGGTTGTTAAACTGCTGGATATGGCGCAGCTGGAGTTCGGTATCGCCCTGGTCGCCTTTGTGGCCCTGGTTCCCGTGCTGATAATCGCCCAGCAGCATTTCAGCAGCACCCTGTTCTGGCCGCCGCAGCGGGAAATTCCGGGGCTGGATCACGCGGCATTGCATGGCCGCGCCCATCATCATGGCTTGTTGCACTGCCATACCTGCGCATATCTGGTCCGGCAACCGGATCACGGACATGTCGTGGCCTGTCCGCGTTGCGGCGATACGCTGCACAGGCGCAAACCGGACAGCCTGCAGCGTACCTGGGCATTGCTGATTACCGGCATGATGCTGTTTATTCCGGCCAATGTGTTTCCCATTATGACCGTGACCAGTCTGGGGCAGGGGGAGCCGAGCACGATCCTTGGCGGTGTTTCCCATCTCGTTGATGCCGGCATGTGGCCGCTGGGCATGATTGTATTCTTTGCCAGCATCATGGTGCCGATCAGTAAATTTATCGCCATGATTTACCTGTTGTGGTCCGTGCGGCAGGGGTCATCGTGGCGGCCGGAGGATCGTACCCGCCTGTATCGCATTACCGAAGCCATCGGTTCGTGGTCCATGGTCGATATCTTCGTGATTGCCCTGCTCACCTCGCTGGTTAATCTCGGTGCCCTGGCCACCATCCAGGCGGATATCGCGGCCAGTTTTTTTGCCGCCACGGTAGTTGTGACCATGCTTGCCGCCCGCAGTTTTGATCCGCGCCTGTTATGGGATGCGCTGGAGGAGAAGGCGGAAGCGGCACCTTGCGCGGAGCCGGCCCATGCCTGAGCATACCATGAATGCACAGCCGGTGATCAGAAAACAGCGTGGTCCTTCGATGATCTGGCTGATTCCGCTGGTAACGCTGATTGCCGGCGGCTTGCTGGTCAGCAAATATCTTGCCGAGCGCGGCCCGGAAATCACCATTACCTTCAAGACCGCCGATGGCATTGAAAAGAAAACACCGATCAAATACAAGGATGTGCAGATCGGAACGGTCAAGAAAATCCGTTTCAGCGAGGACTTCAATCATGTCGTGCTGACGGCCCGCATGGCAGCCAGCGCCGAACCCTTCCTGCGCGAGGGTACCCGCTTCTGGGTGGTGCGTCCGCATCTCTCGCTGCATGGCGCTTCCGGTCTGAATACTCTGCTCAGCGGTACCTATATCGAGGTTGATCCGGGTGAGGGGGGTGAACAGTATGAATTTACCGGCCTGGAGGAGGCGCCGTCCCTGACTTCCGATGCCAATGGCCTGCGCATTACCCTGCAGGCCGACAAACTGGGCTCCCTGGATATTGGCGCGCCGGTTTATTACAAGGGGATGCCTGTCGGCAAGATTCTCGATTATGAACTGGATGCGCAGCAGAACAGCGTGCTGATTCATGCGTTTATTCGCAAGCCCTATGATGAACTGGTGCATGCGGGCAGTCATTTCTGGAATATCAGCGGCATTGATGCCAGCGTCGATGGCAGTGGCTTTCGGCTTCATTCACCATCGTTGCTGACCATGATTTTCGGTGGCATTGCCTTCGATTCGCCGCCCCGGGACAAGGCGGAGGCGCTTCCGCAACAGCCAACCTTCCGGCTTTATGCCCGTTATGACGATATTCTCCGTGATGCCTATCGGCAGAAGCTGCATTTTGTTACCTTTTTCGAGGGCTCGATCCATGGTCTGGATGTCGGTGCGCCGGTTGAGTTCCAGGGGCTGCGCATTGGTCAGGTGACCGGGATCCGGCTGGAATTTGATCATCAGCAACACAGCTATCGGATTCCGGTGATGCTGGAAATTGAGCCGGAACGCATGCCTGGCCCGCAGCCCCGTAATCCGCAGCAGATTCGCCGGACACTGCTGGCCATGATCGCGCAGGGCCTGCGGGCTCAATTGCAGACATCCAGTCTGCTCACCGGCAAGCTGTATGTCGGCCTGACCATGCATCCCGATGATAAATCGCCGCGGCTCCTGGCCGGGGCAGACAATACGCTGCCGGAAATTCCTTCCGTGCCGGGTGGTCTGGATCAGATGCAGGCTTCATTGCAGAACATTCTGAGCAAGCTGGAAAAACTGGATACGCGCAAGATGGGGGATGACCTGAAAACCTCCCTGCATGCATTCCGCCGCGTCGCTGAAAAGCTGGACATGGGCAAGCCGGACGAGGTGCTGCTGCAGGCCAGACAAACGCTGAAGAGTCTGGAGCGGGTGCTGGATCCGGCATCGCCGACGCAATACCGCATTGATCAGATGAGTCGGGATTTATCCGAAATGGCACGAGCCATCCGTGCCTTTGTGGATATGCTGGAACGTCATCCCAATGCCCTGATCTTCGGCAATTCGCAGGCAGGAGAATGATGATGAATGGATGCTGTCGATTCCTGATGTCCGGCTTGTGGGTGACGTGTGTGTTACTGATGGTTGCCTGCAGCACTTCGCCCGGTACGCAGTATTATGTGCTGGACAGTGTCCGGCCCGACGGACAGCCGGCGCCGGCGGCAGCGGATATGGTCATTCAGGTGGAAATTCCGCCCTATCTGGATCGGTCGGGCATGGTCTATCGCCAGCGCGACAATCAGCTGCATATTGATGAATATCATCAGTGGGGCGGACATCTGCGGGATAATATTGCCAGCACACTGGCGCAGAACCTGTCCGCTCATCTGGCTTTGGCCAGTATCAGCGTGGCACCTGCGCTGCATATGACGGACAGGACTGTGATGCTCTCCGTGCGCATCCGGACCTTTGAGCGCATGCCCGACGGCCATGTGTATTTATCCGCCTACTGGCAGATGCTGTCGCATGGCGAGGTGTTGTATGCGCGCAGCGAAGAACTCAGGGGAGAAAAGGCGCTGGCGGAGCAGGATTATGAAGGCATGGCCGCCTCGATGAGCAGGTTGCTGGCGCGCTTTTCGGAGCACATTGCCAGGGCCGTGCGCGCGCATCTGCCATCCTGAGCCAGACTCCTGCCGTTGGCGACGAATCAAAAACGTGACTTTTGCATGGTATTCTTTGACGGAATGGCCTAAAATCAGCACTGCAGGCTGGTTTAATGTGCTGGATCACCAGCCGGACGGGAAAACTGTTGCATGGGCGAATGAGGCCAGCGGGCATTCCGGCAAAATCAAATCCGTGGCGACCTTCGAGAAGGATCAGCGCACCTGCCGCACCATTCGTGTGCTGAACCGTGCCGGTGGTGTGAGCGGTGAGGGCCGGTTTGATTTTTGCCGCCAGGCGGTTGCTTCCGGCAACGCTGACACGATGGAAATGCTGCAGCAGGAAATCGAGCTGACGGTTGCCGCGCTGGAGATGCAACGCAAGGCCGTGATTGCAGACAATCTGTCATTGTCGGATAAGGAGCAGGCATTCTGGCCTGTGTACAATGCCTATCGGGAAGCCATGCGCAAGGTCATTGATCAGCGCATTGCCATCATCGGCGAGTATCTCCATGCCGTGGAGCAGCCGATCACGGATGAACGTCAGGCGGCGCGCCTGCTGGATCGCTATCTGCGTGTGCTGGCCGGCCGGATTGATATCAAAAAACGTTTCCGCAGTCAGTTTATGAAGGTGCTTCCGGCAACGAAGGTGTTGCGTTTCTATCAGCTGGATAATCGCTTTGATCTGCTGGTCAATATGGAAATTGCCCGCAGTGTTCCGCTGGCCGGGCAGTAGTCGGTGTCAGCCGGCAACAGGAGTATGAGATTATGAAAGGATGGCTGGTTTTTGCTCATGGTATGCGCAGCGTGCGGGTGAACATCAGTGCGTCGTTGGCGCTCTCAATCAGGTCGGGCAGCCGCCATTGTGGTTGGGTTTTCTGTCGAATCAGATGGCGCACCATGGTCACGACGGCCATGACCTGAATGATCATGGCGGTGATGGTGGCCAGGTCTCCCAGCAGCAGTGCCGACAGCATCGTGCGCCTAGTGCGCCGAAGGTGTGCCGGCCTCGTCACTATCCAGCCAGCAGACGAACAGGCGGTAGCCCACGGCCAGGACAACCGCACCGACAAACAGGCCGATAATGCCGGAAACGAACATGCCGCCGATGGCGCCCAACAGAATTACCAGCATGGGCGCTTCCACACCGCGGCCGAGTAGCATCGGTTTGAGAAAGGTATCGGAAATACAGACAAGCATGGTCCAGGCGGCAAACAGTACGGCAATGCCGGTGCTGTGAACCGAAAAGACATACAGCATGACCGGGGTCATCAGCAGCAGCGGGGGTGCCTGGATGATGGCCAGTAGCATGACGCCGAACGCAAGCAGGCCAGCTGCCGGCACATCGACGAGTACCATGCCCAGGCCAGCCAGTATGCCCTGGATCAGGGCAATACCCAGCAGGCCGTTGGCGACGCTGCGGATGGTTTCGGTTGACAGTGTTACCAGTTGTTCGCCGCGTTCACCGCTGACCTTGCAGGCAAATCGTCGGACCATGCGGCAGGCGGATTCCGCCTGAGCCAGAAAGGCGATGGCAATCAGGATCGAGACGATGAACTGCAGAATGCCCAGACCGACACTGGCGGCCATGGCGGCGACTTTCTTGCCGGCCGCGACCAGTTGGGGCTGATAGTTTTCCAGCAGACTGCCGAGGTTCTCCGATGCCTGATGCCAGAGCACGTAGGCCTTCTCGCCAATAAGCGGCCAGCTTTTGACATTTTCACCAGGCGCAGGAATGTTCAGTGATCCCTGTTTCAGCGATTCCGCCAGTCCGCCGGCGCCGTGAATCAGTGAGGAGGACATCAGATATGCCGGTAGCAGGACTGCGGTCAGGGCGATGAGGCACATCAGCATCAGGGAGCGTTTTTGATTGCCGCCCAGCCGCTTTTTCAGTGCAATAAATGCGGGGTAGATCGCGACGGCGATAATCGCGCCCCAAGCTACCATGCCGACAAAGGGGCTGACAATCGAGAGGCACCAGTATACGAGCAGAAATATCAGCCCGAGGCGAATGGCGGTGTCGATGATTTGTTGTCTGCTAGTCATGATGTCGGTCGGCATGCGAGCCCTCTCCCTTTTTACTATGTCCGCAGCTTCCACTTTTACGTTGCATCATGCAAGATCAAGAGCTTGCCCGGTTCGATTCGGCCTTTCCTTTCGGCCTTTCCTGCTGTCAGTAACACATAGCCTGTCCTGATTAGTAGCACGAGAGTTGTCCGGTTGAGACGATCACCCTGGAGGTGATGGTCATGCGGAGAACGAAGGTGTTACAGGAGGTTAGGGCCTGTTCACACTAACTTCAGGCTTTCGACGATGAGCGCGAAGTGGATGAAGGCAATGAAGACGACATCAAGCTTTTCAAAGCGTGAGAAGATTCTACGAAACCCCTTCATGCGTCGGAACAGCCTTTCCACTTCATTTCTCCTGC
>WFNX01000079.1 GCA_015488375.1 Mariprofundaceae bacterium
ATCGTAACCACTCTGCGCCTGAATCACCCTGCCTTCAATTCTGGGGGCCAGCACAAAATCATCCTCGCTGCCCAGCGACATAAAGCCGGAGGCCGAGGCAAACAGTTCGCGAAAATGATTCTGTCCGCCAACACCGGCATAGGTAAAGCCGAGCTGATCAAAGGTGCCACTGGTCGGTGCCAGCGTTGAATTCCGCGTATCATAACTGATCGTCTGGGAAATCGAGCCGGTTGTCTGCCGTCCCTTCTGCGCCTGCAGTACAATCGAGGCATTGGCCGGAATATTCTTCAGGTTTGTAACATCATAGCTGTAACCGATATGATAACGCAGATATTCCGTCAGCGGGATGCCGAAACTGACACTGCCCCCCGCGGTTACCGAATCATAGCTGGTAAACTGCTGCGTAGAAGTGTCGTGGCGATAACCTGACAGCGTGGCAGCAATATCCTGACCGAAAAAATACGGGTCCGTCAGCGCAAGCTGGAAATTCTTTGTTTTGGCGCCGAAGGTACCATTCAGATCCGCCTGATAGCCCGATCCAAGAACATTCTTTTCATTATATTTTCCCTGGATAAACACTTTCTCTACCTGGGAATAGCCGACACCAAAAGAAATCGAGCCGCTTTTCTTTTCAGTAATATCCAGGCGCATTTTCGTCTTTTTATCAGACGAGCCCTTGGGCAGGGCGACGCGCACACCCTCAACAAACGCCAGGCGCTTCAAACGTTCCTTGCTGCGCTTGACCTTGCTCGCCGCATAACGTGCACCTTCATCCTGCCGCAACTCACGGCGCAATACTTCATCGTTGGTTTTTTCATTGCCGGCAATATCGATACGCTCGACATAGACCTCTCGCCCCTTTTCAATATCAAAGGTGATATCCACGATATTGCGATCCAGATCGCGCTTGAACAGAGGCGTCACCGTTGCATAGGCATAGCCATAATCACCGACGGTTTCCGACAGGTTGTTAATCGTTTTACGCAGGTCCTTCAGGGAATAGACATCGCCGCTCTCCATAACCAGCTGTTCCTGCAATGTCTGCTGGTCCGGAACCATGTCCCCCTGCAATCGAATCTCACCCAGCGTATAGCGCGGGCCTTCATGAATCGAATAGGAGATATCGAACCCTTGCTTGTCATGCGACAGGCTCGTGGAAGTGGACTCCACCCGGGCATCCAGAAAGCCTTCATTTTGATAATACTGTTCAATCATCTGCACATCGCCGGCCACGCGCTTGCGATCAAAAACATCACGATCCGTAATCCAGGTCGCCAGACTCATTTCGGAAGATGCAATGCGGGAACGAAGTTCCTCATCCGAGACCTGCTGATTGCCGATGAAACGAATGCGCCGGATATGCGTCTTGTCGCCCTCATCGATATTGATGGTTACGTTAACGCGGCCATTATCCGCCGGCTCCGCACTGATGTTCACGGCAACCTGATAGTAACCTTTTTTCAGATAGCCCTTACGAATGGTATTGATATCCGCCTTGCGATTGGGCGGATTATAAATCTGCCCTGTTTTCAGTTTCAGGCGCATATTCAGATCCTTGGTCGTCACCTCTTCATTGCCGATGACATCAACCTTGGCAATCAGCGGGTATTCCTTGACAATGTATTCCAGTACGACGCCGTTCGCCTGGCGATGCCCCTCGACATGAACATCGGAAAAAAAACCGCTGTTGAAAATATTTTTTACATCCTTGCTGATCGCCTTGCGATTGAGGAAATCCCCCTTCCGAATGCTGATCCGGTCCAGCACGGTCTCCTTCTCGATATATTGATTGCCACTAATCCTGATATCCAGCACGCGCAACTGTGCCATGCTGTCCGCAGCCAGAGCGGAACCGGCAAGGAACAGCATCAACAATGTGGCCGGCAATAATACCCATCTATGTTTTCTCATTCAGTATTCCTATCCTCTGAACAAACGTGCCAGATCATTATAAAAGGCAAATATCATCAATGCAGCGATCATAAAAACCCCGATTGCCTGCGTCCACTCCATAACGCGGGTCGATAATGGCTTTCCCCTGACCTTTTCGATCGCCAAGTATAGCAGATGCCCGCCATCAAGCACCGGAACCGGCAACAGATTCAGCACGGCGAGATTAACGGAAATCAGCGCAAGAAACGACAAAAAGGAAATCATGCCCAGTTGCGCCGTTTTGCCTGCCAGCTGGGCAATGGCAATGGGACCGCCGAGATTTTCGGCTGAAATGGATGAAGAAATCATCTTTCCGATAACCTGCAGGGTCATCGTTGTCATTTCCCATGTACGTTCAAAGCCGTACACAATCCCCGACAGCATGCCCATGTGATAGATTTCCGGCTCGTAATTGGCGCGTGCGGAAAGGCGCACACCAATCCGCACATGGCCCTTGTCATCTTCCCTTGGCGCAATACTGAAGCGCAATCTGGTATTATTGCGCTGTACGCCGATCGACACCGGATTTCCCTTATGCGACTGAATGATATGAATAAACTTGCGGATATTATTGACCGGGAGCCCCTCCACCTCACGGATAATATCCCCGTCATGTAAACCCGCGTCGGCAGCAGGCGTATTCGGCATAACCGCATCGACAAGCAGCTGCACATCCGGGCTGATGCCCAGCAGTTCATCCGCAACATTCACCATCATCGAATCCTGTTCCGTCTGCGGCAGCGATAGCCGAAAGCGCTGTCGCGCCTCATCCCGTCGCACTTCTATCAGCACGGTATGCCCGACTGACTGTTTCAGCGCTTCTTCCATTTCCTGCCACGAATGCACCGTACGATCATTGATACGCAGCACCCGGTCACCCGACTGAATCCCCACCGCCTGGGCGCGTGAAGCCTGATAGACCTCACCCACAACCGGCGGAACCACTTCCTGCCCGACCCAGGCAATGATGATATAGGCGACAATGGCAAACAGAAAATTGAACAGCGGTCCGGCTGCAGCAATCGCGGCTCTCACCCAAACAGGTTGCGCATCAAAGGCCCGCCTGCGATCCTGTTCACTGATGGAGGATGCCTGCGCTGCCAGGTCAGCGGCATTCTCACCAAACATTTTAACATAACCGCCTAAAGGAATGGCGGCGATAACATAGGTCACCTCACCATCCCGGCTCTGCCATGAAAACAGCGCCGGACCGAAGCCAATGGAAAACTTTTCCACCTTAACGCCGAGCTTTCTGGCTACGATAAAATGACCATATTCATGAACTGCAATCAGGGTGGCAATGGCCACGATGAATGCCAGTGCGGTATGGAGGATTTCAGGCATTCGTGATGATCTCCTGTGCACGCCTTCTGGCTTCCGCATCCAGTTGCCACACCTGCTGCACATCGGAAACGTTTAAAGAGTCTGTTTTTTCAAGCACTTGTTCCACTATTCTGACAATATCCATGAAGCCGATCCTGAGTTCCCTGAATGCCTCATTGGCCACCTCGTTGGCGGCATTGAAGGCAATTGCGAGAGAATCATCGCCATGCAATACCGTGGCAACCAGGCGCATGGCCGGGAAACGACGGGGATCTACTGCCTGAAAATTCAGCTGTCCCAGTTCAGTCAGATCAAGACCGGCAATTCCCGACTCCATTCGCGGTGAACATTGCAGCGCATAGGCAATCGGCATACGCATATCCGGCATTGCCAGCTGCGCCAGCACGGAGCCATCGACGTATTCCACCATGGCATGAACAATACTCTCCGGGTGGATAATCGCATCCAGCCTGGCAGGGTCAATATTGAATAACCAGCGTGCTTCAATCAGTTCCAGTGCCTTGTTCATCATGGTCGCAGAATCAACGCTGATTTTTGCTCCCATATTCCAGTTGGGGTGGGCCACAGCCTCTGCCGGCGTGACATGCTGCAGGCTTTCCGGGTCTCTGTCCCTAAAAGGTCCGCCGGATGCAGTCAGCGTAATCCGCGCCACTGAAGCCCTGTCATGCCCGGCCAGGGCCTGATGTACAGCCGCATGTTCCGAATCGACCGGAACAATTTCCGCACCATGCCTTTGTGCCTGCTGCATGAAAATTCTGCCCGCGGTGACCAGACACTCCTTGTTTGCCAGCGCCACCCGTTTGCCGGAGCGTACGGCGGACAACGCCGCAGGCAATCCTGCTGCCCCCACCATCGCTGCCACGACAATATCCACCCGGGGGGCGGCCGCAACTTCAATGGCGGCCTCCATTCCGGCGCGAATATCCTGCTCCGGTAACTGCTCACGTAACTTCTTTGCCGCCGCTTCATCTGTCATTACCACAATATCCGGTCGCAGGCGGCCGACCAGTCCGACCATTTGTTGCACATTGCGATGGCCGACCAGCGCATAGCTATGGAATGCATGCGCATGCCGGGCCATGACATCAGCCGTACTCAACCCGATGGAACCGGTCGCACCAAGGATGACTACCTGTTTCATAAATAACCCCAAACGATATAGGCAACCGGCACGGCAATAACAATGGCATCGATACGATCCAGAATCCCCCCGTGCCCGGGTAAAATTGAGCCGCTATCCTTGACATTCAGCATACGTTTCAATGCGGATTCGGCCAGATCACCGAGAACGCCGGCCATAACCGCAAACAAGGCCAGCAGAATCGCCCATGGCCATGTCATAACCTGCCAATAAAGCAGTAATGAAACCATGATCAATGTACCGAAAACCAGGCCTCCAGCCAGCCCTTCCACCGATTTACCGGGACTGATGTGCGGACAAAGCTTGAGTTTACCCCATTGCCGGCCAACGAAATAGGCCGCAATATCCGCAGCCCATACGCCAAAGCAAACTGCTGCAATAAAACGGGAATGATCCGCGATGCCATGGGCAACAACAATCACCCAGCTAAATATCAGCAGCCATGCCGCCATCCAGCAGGCGGCAAGAAATGACGAAAAATCCGCTGCTGTGATGCGGCTGCTGCCTACAAAAATCCCCAGCCAGCCAAGCAGTAACGGCAACAGCCATGCCGGACTGCCCCCGGCGGCCACAAGCAAAAAAACGGGAGCGGCAGTAAACAGATAGACCCTGCCCCAGGGCAGGCGCACCAGCCGCAGCAGTTCATCAACCGCCAGCAACATCACCAGGGCCTGCAACCAGCCAAACCAGGGCGATGGCAGATAAAGGTACCAACCGGCAACGACAAGCAGCAGCAGCAGTGCTGTCAGTACCCTGCGATATAATTCACTCATGAAGCAATTTGCTCACTGACCAGCCCGAAACGACGTTCACGCTCCGCATATTCCTGCAGTGCCGAAATAAAGTCAGCCTGGCTGAAGTCCGGCCAGAATACATCCAGAAAACACAATTCGGCATAGGCCGCATCCCATAAATGGAAATTTGAAATCCGTTTTTCACCACCGGTACGGATAATCAGATCGACGGGCGAAATATTCGCTCGCCACAGCTGATCACGGAAGCGATGAACATCCAGCTGATCCACGGCCGCCTCCGGATCCGGTTGCTGCAGAGCCCAGCGCAATGCCTGCCGAACACCGGCCACGATTTCCTGCTGTCCGCCATAACTCAGACACAGGATCAGATCGATCCGCTCGCCTGCGGACGTCTTTTCGCAAGCGGTCTGCACGGCTTTTTTTGCATCGTCCGGCAGACTGGCGATATCACCCAGCAGGCGCAGGCGCACACCCTGCTGCAACAGCTCCGGAAGCATGCTCCTGGCCATCATGGACAACAGCTGCATCAGGCCGCGTACTTCGTAACCCGGCCTGTCCCAGTTTTCTGTTGAGAATGCATATAATGAAAGCTGGCGAACCCCTGCATCGATCGCCCATTTGACCACATCACGTACGCGCTTTGCGCCCTGCCGATGGCCTTCGATACGCGGCATCCCCCTGCTTTTTGCCCAGCGACCATTGCCATCCATGATGATGCCAACATGGCGGGGAACAGCCTTAAGCTGAAGCAAGGAGGGTGGCAACATTAAACCGTAAGAATGTCTTTTTCTTTATGCTCGACGATCGAATCTACTTCAGCAATAAACTTGTCTGTCGTTTTCTGAATGGCTTCCTGCAAACGCTTGCTTTCATCCTCGGAAAGGCCTTCATCCCTGGCTTGCTTCCTGACCGCGTCATTGGCATCGCGACGAATATTGCGAATGGATATTTTTGCTTTTTCACCCACGGCCCTGACCTGTTTCACCAGTTCCTTGCGTCGCTCTTCCGTTAATTCCGGCATCACGATACGCACGACCTCACCGTCATTGGAAGGATTGATGCCAAGATCTGAAGACTGAATCGCCTTTTCAATGGCTCCCAGCAGGCTTTTCTCCCATGGAGCAATCACCAGCATTCGCGGTTCCGGCACACTGATATTCCCGACCTGATTCAATGGCACCATCGACCCGTAATATTCAACGCGCACATGGTCCAGCAATGCCGCATTTGCCCTTCCGGTACGAATCGTTGCCAATTCCGAGCGCAAGGCCTGAATGGATTTTTCCATGCGTGCTTGAAGCTGATCAGCCATCTTCATCCTCCCTGACAATTGTACCCACCTGTTCACCGGACACGGCGCGCAGCATCTCACCGGGACGCGTTACGTCAAAAACAATCACCGGCATCCCGTTGTCCCGACATAATGACATGGCCGTCGCATCCATGACGCCCAGACGTTTTTCCAGTGCTTCGCTGAATGTCAGCGTATGATAGCGCCGGGCATCCGCGTGTTTTTTCGGATCAGCTGTATAAACGCCATCGACTTTCGTGCCCTTGAGAACCGCATCAGCCTGAATTTCCATGGCGCGCAGGCTGGCCGCCGTGTCAGTCGTGAAGTATGGGTTTCCTGTACCGGCAGCAAAAATGAGAATGCGTCCCTTCTCCAGATGACGCACCGCCCGGCGGCGAATATACGGCTCGGCCACTTCACGGATGTGCAGTGCCGAGATGACACGCACAAACTCACCCTGCTGTTCGATCGCATCCTGCAAGGCAATTGCATTCATGACCGTCGCAAGCATGCCCATATAATCAGCACTGGCACGATCCATACCCGATGCCGTGCCGCTCATGCCACGAAAAATATTGCCTCCGCCAATAACAACGGCCAGCTCAACGCCGGAGCGTTTTACGCGGATCAATTCACCGGCAATGCGTCTGATCGTATCAGTATCGATTCCAAATGCCGATGTTCCCATCAGCACTTCTCCGGAAAGCTTCAGCAATACCCGCCCGAACTTTCCGCGAACAGCGCCTGCCGGTGCCTGATCCATTGGCATCAGCCCTTGATCTGGGCTGCAACCTCGGCAGCAAAATCCTCTTCTTTCTTTTCGATGCCTTCACCCAGGGCGAAACGGCTCATGGCAACCACTGTTGCATCACCGAGCGCCTTGCCGACCGTCTGGTCGGTATCCATGACGAACGCCTGTTCCAGCAGACAGATTTCGGAATAGAATTTATTCAGCTGTCCTGCAACAATCTTCTCAACAATGGCTTCCGGCTTGCCACTGGCCACTGCACGCTCGGTCAGCACTGCCTTCTCGCGGTCAACCACGCTGGCATCCACATCTTCACGCCGGATAAACTGCGGATTCGCCGCGGCCACATGCATGGCCACGCCACGCGCCAGATCGGCATCCACCGCACCTTCAATGGCGACGAGCACGCCGATTTTCCCTGCTCCATGGATATATGCAGCAACCTGACCTTCACCAACCTCGGCATACTGAAAGCGGCGAATCGTCATGTTTTCACCAATGGTGGCAATCAATTGAGCCAATGCCTGCTCAACCGTACGCTCGTCATCAAACGGCAATGCCTTGAGCGCATCAACATCCGCCGGCCTGTGCTGCAGAATAATATCAGCAACAGCATCAACAAAACCCTTGAACTGCTCGTTTTTACTCACGAAATCGGTTTCGGAATTGACTTCAACAACCACGCCGGCCTGGCCTGTGGACTTGGCCAGAACAATGCCTTCAGCGGCCACGCGTCCCGCTTTTTTGGATGCAGCCGCCAGGCCTTTCTTGCGCAGAAAATCTACTGCGGCATCCAGATCGCCGCCGGTTTCCGCCAGGGCCTTCTTGCAATCCATCATCCCGGCACCGCTGATTTCGCGGAGTTTTTTAACATCTGCAGCCGTAATTTGGCTCATCTCATATCCTCCAGATTGTTTTTAATTTGTTTTACAGCGCTCAGGCTGCGGCTCCGGCTTCGCCCTCAGTCGCCTCTCCTGCGGAGGCATCTTCTGCCGACTGACTGGCCATCGCTTCAACCAGATCCTCGCCATCTTCCGCATTTTCCAGCGTCCAGGTTTCCGTGCCTTCCAGCAGCGCATCGGCAATCTTCGTACAGAACAGACGCACGGCCCGAATGGCATCATCATTGCCCGGGATCACATAATCGATATTGCTCGGATCGCAGTTACTGTCCACAACGGCCACCACCGGGATACCCAGCTTCTGGGCTTCCTTCACGGCCAGTTCTTCCTTGCGCACATCAATCACGAACAGACAGTCCGGCAGGCTGATCATATCCTTGATACCGCCCAGCGAGCGCTCGAGCTTGTCCAGTTCACGCTGCAACTGCAACGCTTCTTTCTTGGTCAGCAGCTCAAAAACGCCCTCTTCCTTTTTGCGCTGCAAATCCTTCATCTTGCGTACCGACTGCTGCACGGTGGCGAAATTGGTCAGCGTACCGCCCAGCCAGCGATGATTGACATAAAACTGCCCTGCGCGCAGCGCCTCTTCCTTGACCGCATCGCGTGCCTGACGCTTGGTGCCGACAAACAGCACCCGACCACCGGCGGCTGCCAGTTCATTCATAAATACATAGGCCTCATTGGCAAGGCGCAGGGTTTTCTGCAGATCGATAATATGGATTCCGTTACGGGAGCCGAAAATATACGGCGCCATTTTGGGATTCCAGCGACGGGTCTGATGACCGAAGTGAACACCTGCTTCCAGCAGTTGCTTCATGGTAAATTGTGACATAATTCTTCCTCCAATTGTTTGCCTCCACTGCCTCGACCCTTTTCGGGCACAACGGATTGACAGTGTGCGTGATGGCCTGCAGGCGGTTGCCTGCGAGCGGCGCGCTTTCTAACCAAAGCCCGGCACTTTGGCAAGCAATTTCGCATTTACGGCAACGGCATTGCCAGGTTAATCAGCCCCTCTGCCGACATCATAATCAGCGGCCCCAGCGTGTGTTGAAACACACCGCTGACCAGCAGCAGGATAATGATCAGAAAGCCATAGGGCTCGACACGCGACAAACGGTATGCCGCCCGGGCCGGCAACAATCCCACGGCCACGCGCCCGCCGTCCAGCGGCGGCAATGGCAACAGATTGAAAATGCACAAAACCAGATTAATGAGGATGGAGGCCTGGCACATCAGCGCCAGCGGTTCGGCAACCCATATCATCGATGCAGGCAGGTGCACGGCCAGCCATAGCAACAATGTCGAGAAAACGGCCAGCAGGATATTCGTTACCGGTCCGGCCAGCGCTACCCAGACCATGTCCTGCTTTGGGCGGCGCAGTTTGCGAAAGTTCACCGGCACCGGCTTGGCATAACCAAATAAAAACGGTGAACCGACAATAATCAGCGCCAGCGGGATGATCACCGTCCCGACCGGATCGATATGTTTGAGCGGATTCAATGTCAGGCGCCCCATCCAGCGCGCCGTATCATCGCCCAGCCGATCCGCCACCCAGCCATGCGCCACTTCATGCAATACAACGGCCAGCACGACAGGCAGCGCCCAGATACTGATCCCCTGCATTATACTGTTGATATCCATCCATGACTCCTCAAGAAGCTTCTTTCAGCGACTCATTTTCTTTCAATTGAAGCAGTTCATCGCGATACTTCGCCGCATCCTCAAAGCGCAGATCGGCTGCGGCCTCCGCCATCAGGCGCTCCAGTTCCCCGATGCGCGCCTGTTTCGCCTTGCCGCTCAACTTTTCGGGCGCGGGTTCGGCGACTTCGGGAATATGGGCATAATCCATTTCGTAAATCGAGCCCAGAATATTCTTGATTTCCGAACGCACGGTTTCGGGCGTAATGCCATGTCCCCGGTTATAGGCCAGCTGTTTTTCGCGCCGGCGTGAGGTTTCATCCATGGCCCGGCGCATCGAATCGGTGATTTTATCAGCATAGAGGATCACCCGCCCCTCGGCATTGCGTGCGGCACGACCGATCGTCTGGATCAATGAACGTTCCGAACGCAGGAAGCCTTCCTTATCCGCATCGAAAATCGCAACCAGGGCGACTTCGGGAAGATCCAGCCCCTCGCGCAACAGATTGATACCGATCAGCACATCGAATTCACCCAACCGCAGATCGCGCAGGATTTCCATGCGTTCCACCGTATCGATATCGGAATGCAAATAACGCACTTTCATGCCGAGATCACTCAGGTATTCCGATAAATCCTCGGCCATGCGCTTGGTCAGACAGGTAGCCAGCACACGGAAGCCCTGCGCGATAACCTCATTGGCCGCCGAAACAAAATCATCAACCTGGGTGGCGGCAGGCCGCACATCCACTTCGGGGTCAAGCAGACCCGTCGGACGAATCACCTGCTCCACGATGACGCCCTCGCTGTGCTCCAGTTCATAGGCTCCCGGTGTTGCCGACACATAAATCACCTGCGGCACAATGGCCTCGAACTCGTGGAACTGCAGCGGCCTGTTATCCAGCGCGCTGGGCAAACGAAAGCCGAAATCCACCAGCGTCTGTTTACGGGAACGATCGCCCTTGAACATACCGCCGATCTGCGGCACGGTCACATGCGATTCATCAATCATGACCAGTGCATTATTGGGCAGATAGTCCAGCAATGTCGGTGGCGCCTCACCCGGGGCACGTCCGGTTAAATGACGGGAATAATTTTCCACGCCGGTGCAGTAACCCACTTCCTGAATCATTTCCAGATCGAAAATCGTGCGCTGTTCCAGCCGCTGTGCTTCCACCAGCTTGCCCTGATCATGCAATTCCGCCAGTCGCTCGGATAACTCCGTACGAATGGCTTCCATGGCACGCAGCAACTGCTCGCGCGGAGTGACAAAATGCGATTTCGGAAAGACCGTGTACTTGTGCAAAGCTTCCAGGCGCTTGCCTGTCAGCGGATCAAAACGGGAGATCGCATCAATTTCATCGCCGAAAAATTCAATGCGAATGGCAAAATCCTCGGCATGCGCCGGAAAAATTTCCAGCACATCACCACGCAGACGAAATGTACCACGATGGAAATCCATTTCATTGCGCTGGTATTGCAACTCCACCAGTTTATTGATTGCCGCCCGCTGATCCAGTTCACGCCCGACCTCAAAGTACAGCAGCATATTGGCGTAGGCCTCCGGGCTTCCCAGGCCATAAATACAGGATACCGAGGCGACGATAATCACATCTTCGCGCTCCAGCAGCGCGCGCGTGGCGGCGTGACGCATACGGTCAATATGTTCATTGATTGACGAATCTTTCTCGATATAGGTATCCGACTTCGGCACATAGGCCTCGGGCTGATAATAATCATAATACGAGACAAAATATTCCACGGCATTATCCGGGAAAAACTGTTTGAATTCGCCGTATAATTGTGCGGCCAGTGTCTTGTTCGGCGCCAGAATCAGCGTCGGTTTCTGTGTTTGTTCGATCACGCAGGCCATCGTGTAGGTCTTGCCCGAGCCGGTCACACCCAGCAAAGTCTGATGCCGCCGCCCCTGCCGCACACCGGCCACAAGTTCAGCAATGGCCTGAGGCTGATCGCCCTGCGGAATAAAATTACCTGCCAGTCTAAATCGCATCCGGCACATGCTAGCCGGATTTTTCACGAAGACCATGTAACAACCGGCGACAATACAAAACGGGAGGCTGCCGCCTCCCGTTTATATCACAGCATCCGGCCATGGCGGCCGAATATCCAGTGTTAGCTCAACTACCGGACAATCCCCGGAGAAACGGCTTGTGAGCCTCGTGTTCGTCATGATCACCATGTTCCTTGCCGGCGCCGCCATGATCTTTTTTGTCTTTATCCTTGTCATGCTTGGCTTCATGCTTTTTGCCGCCATGCCCGTCCTTGTCACCTTCAGCCATGGCCGGCGTCATGTTCAATGACAATGCCAGCAAGGCCGCAATCAATACTGTCCAGATACGCATATGATTAAATCCCCCATGGTTCAGTCGATTTATTTCAATCTGCTATTCAACATTGCCGACACAGACAATCATGTGATGCAGATCACACAATGTCTTTCCTGATATAATGAAGAAAGCGACTATTGCGCCCTTCCCTGATGCCGCGCTGTTCAAACTTGGTCCAGGGGCGGTCCGGCTCCCGCTCCACAAACCCCTTGTCACCGGCCACGTTCACCAGCCCCGGCGTCATATCCAGAATATCGCGCATCCAGTCAGCCAGATCCGGCTTGTCACTGGCAAGACGAATAAAACCTCCCGCTTTCAAACGCGAGACCATCAAGCATGCAAAGTCCTTTTGGATCAGCCGTCGTTTGTGATGGCGTTTTTTGGGCCATGGATCAGGATGGTTAATGTAGATGCCGTCCAGTTGTCCTTCAGCCACCTGATATTGCAACACATACTGTGCAGGTAACTGGGAAATTCTGCAGCGCTCAATCACGCCCGCATCCTCCAGCCGCCCGACGGCCTTGGCGACACCCGGCAAATAAATGTCCACGCCCAGCAACTGCCAGTCCGGCCGGGTTTGCGCCAGATGCACCATAAAGTCACCATTGCCGAAACCGATTTCCATCACAATCGGCGCCTGCATATCGAGCCCGGCCTCCGCCAGCGTACGCCCTTTCGGCAAGCCAATGCGCGGCAGCCATTTCAGCAGTCTGGCCTCCTGACCTGCGGTCACAAAGCCATTCTTGCGGCCATGCGTACGCATTTCATGCTGGGTATATTGTTGTCGGAACTCTCGGGATAAACGCATGGCACAACGCTACAAAGTCATGCCTGCAAAGTCATGGCTCAGTCAGGCCACAATGGCTTGCCGAAGTTCCCCGGCCTTATCTTCCCCGCATAATCTGGCAACCAGACGCAAGGCAAAGGCCACGGCGGTGCCCGGCCCGCGACTGGTGATCAGAAAACCATCTTCAACAACGGCATCATCGCTATACACTGAAGAAGGCTGCAATTCCTCCATTTCGGGACGACATGCCGGATAGGAAGTCACACGCCGCCCTGTCGTCAGACCATAGGCCGCCAGGGCTGTCGGGGCCGCGCATATTGCCGCAACCGTTTTGTCCTGTTCATGCAGGCGTTGCACCAGTGTTTTGATACGCACATCATCACGCAACAGGTGCGCATTGGGCAGACCTCCGGGAAGCACGATCATATCCCAGTGCTGATTCATCACGGAGCCCAGTTCGGCATCGGCCTGAATCCGGATATGAGAACGTCCTGTAACTTCCCTGCCTTCCAGAGAAGCGGTATACACCTCGATATCGGCCCGACGCAAAATATCCACGACGGCAACGAACTCGATCTCTTCCACGCCTTCTGCAAACGGAACCAATACCCTTGCCATTACACGACCTCCTTATGCCAGTTATATGGCCAGTTACCATCAGACACCAGTCGAAATGCTTCATGCATTCGCTGTAAAACAGCATTCTCGCGTGTATCGACCCTGCCATCAAGCAATTGTCGAAACTGCTCCTTCAGCCCTGCCGGATCGGTCGTCGGTGTTTTGGGATAGGCTGTTGCCGCCACCCCGGGATAAGATACAGACGTTATCTGCGCACCATATTGGTAAAGCATCGTCTTCTGACGATCGGCATATAATTCCGGCTCGCCTTCCGCACCCATGAAGATCAGCGATCGTTGCTGGCCCAGATGCACATTCGCCAGCGCCATTTTTTTCGCATATGGCGTATGAAACATGCCATTAAGCTGACCGGCACAGGCCAGCGGGTTCAGCAGCCGGGCCACGGTATTGGCAAAATTACGTACACCCAGCCGATCACGCAGGCCATAAATATGCCATAACGGCGGACAGATATCGGCCAGATCCAGATATACGATGCCATCCGTACGCAATATGCGTATCGCGGTTTGCGCATCATCCGTACGCTGAACGCCGGCCATACTCAACGCCTGCCAGGCACTGAGACGTCCGGCGATATGCGTCACGCCATGCACCACCACCGGAACCCCCGCATCGCGCATCTGCAGGGCGGCCATGAGATGTACCGGCGAAGCCCGGCGTTTGCCGGCATAGCATGGCAGGTCAACAGCGCCCTCCGGCAGGGAAATGTCCGCCGTTTGCCAGGGCATCTGCTGACGGGCGGCCATGACAAAGCCTGCCAGCTCATCCGCCGTTTCTCCTTTCATGCGCTCGGCAATAAGAAAGGCGCCCAGTTGCAATGGATCGGCATCGGGCTGCAACAGCGCGGCGAAAGCCTGTTGTGCCTCGGTTATGGACAGGTGCTCGGAGCCGTGTTTACCACGTGCCACGCGACGAATAAAGGAGGCCAGATTATGCATGGCCCCATTTATGCCCGCCCCGCAGTCATCAGACAAGGGATAATATCGGCAGTACACTTTCATCGGCCACAGGGTATAATAAGTGCATGGATAAGGTGCTGGCCATTGTCCTTGCCGGCGGAGAAGGATCCCGTTTGTATCCGCTCACCAAAACCCGGGCAAAACCCGCGGTGCCGTTCGGCGGCAAGTATCGTATTATCGACTTCACCCTGTCCAACTGCCTGCATTCCCGCATCCGGCGCATTCTCGTGCTGACCCAGTACAAATCCCATTCCCTGCATAAACACCTGCGCGATGCATGGTCGATCTACAGCCCTGAGATCGGAGAATATATTACCGATGTTCCGGCGCAAATGCAGATGGGTGAGCACTGGTACAGTGGCACCGCCGATGCCGTGTATCAGAACATCGCGCTCATTTCACGTTGTGACGCCGAAGAAGTTCTGATTCTCTCCGGCGATCATATCTATCGCATGGACTATGCCGCCATGATTGAACAGCACCGACGCAACAAGGCCAAGGCGACCATTGCCTGCATGCAGGTGCCCTGTCGCGAGGCCCGTGAACTGGGGGTAGTCGAATGTAATGCGCAGGGCATGATCGTTCGCTTTGAGGAGAAGCCCGAACATCCGGCAACGATGCCCGGCTCACCCAACACCTGCCTGGCCTCCATGGGGATTTATGTCTTCAACAAACAGGCCCTGCTTGAGCGCCTGCAGGCCGATCAAAACAATCGCGATTCGCAACACGACTTTGCTCACGATATCCTGCCCTGCTGGATCAGGGAGGAACAGGTCTATCCCTATATGTTCGGTCTGCCGGCAGGACGCGTCACGCCCGATAACTACTGGCGTGATGTGGGCACCATCGATGCCTATTACCGCGCCAATATGGATTTGTTGCGTCCCGTTCCCCCGCTGAACCTGTACCAGCAGGACTGGCCCATCCGTTCCTATCACCAGCCGGTACCGCCCTGCCGCACAGGACCGGCGGAAGACGGACGCCATGAACAGCTGGAAAACGTCATCATGGGCAGCGGCAGTATTGTGACCGGTGCCAGAGTCCGGCATTCCATTCTCTTCTATCTGGTTTCCGTTGCCCCCGGGGCGGATATTGATTCATGCATCCTGTTTGATCAGGTGCATATCGGTCGTGATGTTCTGTTGCGCCGCTGCATTATCGACAAGCATGTTCGCATTCCGGACGGCATCTGCATTGGCCTGAATCCGGCGGAAGACAGCAAGCGCTTCCATGTCACCGCCGATGGCATTACCGTGATCCCCAAGGAGTATCGGTTTTAACCCGGATTTTCCATGTGATCGCGGGTGGATGGTGCGGGATGCGCAGACAAGCCAGGCACCGCGAAATGTAAACCGTTATGCCACAAGGCAGATACATTCCGGTGTGAGGCCTCAATATATTTCGATCGTTCACCATCCCGGCACATAACATGAAAAATTCGGATTAACCGCATGATAAAAAAAACAGGCGCGGCCTGAACGACCGCGCCTGCACACCCTGTTGCTTTCGCTGCGGATCAGTGCCGAGCCATATCCTCTTCCGGATAGGCACTGATATGATGGATGGACAAATCCGCACCGCGATATTCATCTTCTTCATCCATACGCAATCCCATGATGGCCCTGGTGACACCATAGACAATGAAGCCACCGGCAACGGCAATGGCCAGTCCGGTCAGTGTGCCGACCAGTTGTGCCATGAAGGTTACACCCCCGGCGCCACCCAGCGAGGTCGAGCCGAAAATACCGGCGGCAACACCACCCCAGATGCCGGCACCGCCATGCAGCGGAACCACGCCAAGCACATCATCGATCTTCAGCCTGTTCTGAATAAACTGAAAGCCATACACAAAACCCACGCCGCCGACAGCGCCGATCACCAGTGCACCGACCGGATGAACGATATCGGAACCGGCACAGATCGCCACCAGGCCGGCCAGCGCACCATTATGCACGAAGCCCGGATCATTCCGGCCGACAATCAGGGCGGCAATCAAGCCGCCAACCATGGCCAGCAGTGAATTGATCGCCACCAGCCCCGAAGCGGCATCCGCTGTCCCGGCACTCATCACATTAAAGCCGAACCAGCCGACACACAAAATCCAGGAACCCAGGGCAAGAAACGGAATGTTTGACGGCAGAATGGCATTGATCCGGCCATCGCTCGTATAACGTCCCTTACGGGCTCCGAGCAGCACAACCGCCCCCAGGGCAAGGAAGCCGCCCATCCCGTGCACAACAACCGAGCCGGCAAAGTCATGGAAGCCGGCACCGAATGCAGACTCCAGCCATGCCTGATAGCCGAAGTTTCCGCCCCAGATCAGGCCTTCATAAAACGGATAGACCAGCCCGACCAGAAGCAGTGTGGCCACGGCATTCGGCCAGAAACGAACGCGTTCGGTGATACCTCCGGAAATAATGGCCGGAATGGCCGCTGCAAAGGTCAACAAAAAGAAAAAATGAACCATTTCATAACCATTCGCCTTGTCTCCGATAACCGAAATTTCGGACACCGGCGCGAAAAAGTTAATGCCATAGGCCACAGAAAAGCCGACAAAGAAATAGGCCAGCGTGGAGAAACCAAAATCACTGAGTACGCGCACCAGCGCATTCACCTGATTCTTTTTACGAACCGTGCCTACTTCAAGAAAAGCAAAGCCGGCATGCATGGCCAACACCATGGCTGCACCCATGGTGAGAAAAAACACATCAAAACCTGCAGTATTCATTATGTAATCATCCCCCTGATATAATTATTTGCGTTAAAGCAACGCGTCCTGATTTTCTTCGCCGGTACGGATACGAATCACCCGCTCAACGGATGAAACAAAAATTTTACCGTCACCGACCTTACCGGTATTGGCCGCCTGACGAATCGTATCCACGACCTCATCCACGCGTTCATCAGTGACAACCACACTGATTTCCACCTTGGGCACAAAATCCACGACATATTCCGCACCACGATAAAGTTCGGTATGCCCTTTCTGACGACCATGACCCTTGACCTCGGTCACCGTCATGCCGGAGATGCCGGCCTCCAGCAATGCGTCTTTTACATCATCAAGCTTGAACGGCTTAATGACAGCGACAATCTGTTTCACTGATGTTTCCTCCTTTTTGTATTGCTCCATGCAACACGAAGCAATTGCTGACAAGCAAATCGCCCAGCAATTATCATGCCAATTGTTAAAGCACGCATTTTATTGCGTTCTCGCATACAGCCATACACGGATATGCCTGTTTCCTGGGCGCGGGAGATTATTATTTAGGCAAAAAAAAGAAAAGGAGGCGAAGACATCCGTCTCCACCTCCTCTTTTGTTGCCGTTCATGGAATTAATTACCGGGTGACGATTCCATGCCCGTGCAAACACTTATCGCAGCGAGGTATCACTCGTATACCTGCTCACCGTGCTGGGTGATATCCAGCCCCTCGCGTTCTTCATCATGGCTGACGCGCAGGCCGATCATGGCATCCAGCACCTTAAGGATCACAAAGGTTACGACCGCACAATAGGCAATCGTCGCCGCAATGGCTTCAAGCTGCACCATCACCTGACTACCAATGGTCACACCCTCAGCCAGACCGGCACCACCGAACGATGAAGACACGAACACACCGGTCAGAATTGCCCCCACAATGCCACCGACACCATGGACGCCGAAGGCATCCAGTGAATCGTCATAGCCAAGAGCGCGTTTCATGAAGACCACGGCACAGAAGCAGGCAACAGCGGCAACCGCACCAATCGCCAGTGCGCCCACCGGGCCGACAAAACCGGATGCCGGCGTAATCGCAACAAGACCGGCAACCGCACCGGAACAGGCACCAAGCAGGCTGGCCTTCTTAAAGACAACATATTCGGCCACGCTCCATGCCAGCACCGCCATAGCCGTTGCCACCTGCGTAACCAGCAGCGCCATACCCGCCGTGCCATCAGCAGCCAGCTCGGAGCCGGCATTGAAACCAAACCAGCCCACCCACAGCAACGCCGCACCGATCATCGTCAGCGTCAGATTATGCGGCAAAATGGCTTCTTTCGGATAACCGATGCGCTTGCCCAGCACCAGTGCGCATACCAGACCTGCAACACCGGCATTAATATGTACGACGGTGCCGCCGGCGAAGTCCAGTGTACCCAGATCGCCCAGGAAACCACCGCCCCATACCCAGTGACAGATCGGCGCATATACGGCCAGCACCCAGATGCCGGTAAACAGCATTACCGCTGAGAACTTCATGCGCTCGGCAAAGGCACCAATAATCAGCACCGGGGTAATGATCGCAAACGTCATCTGGAATGTGGCAAATACCGTTTCCGGAATCGAGCCGGACAAGGTGTCATAGCCAACGCCCGAGAAGAACGCCTTGCCCAAGCCACCGATAAAGGCGGAACCCTCGCCAAAAGCCAGCGAATAACCGACAACTACCCACAGCACGCTCATCAGTGACGCAATCGCCAGCGTCTGCATGCACATGGAGAGAATATTCTTCTTGCGCACCATGCCGCCATAAAACAGCGCCAGGCCAGGCAGCGTCATCAACAGCACCAGTGCCGTTGCCGTAATCATCCAGGCCGTATCACCTGAATTCAGCGTATCTTCGGCAAATGCCATTTGTGGCAGCAACAAGGCCGCCGACAACATCAATACCCTGTTTTTCCAGTGTTTATTCATGATAAGTCCCCTCCTCTTAATTCAATGCATCGGCATCGGCTTCGCCGGTGCGAATCCGAACCACTTTTTCAATATCCGAAATAAAAATCTTGCCGTCACCGACCTTGCCGGAGCGTGCGGCGTTCACGATGGCATCAACCACAGATTCAACCTGTGCTGCCTCGACAACGGTCGTGATTTCAGTCTTGGGGATAAAATCAACATTGTATTCGGCACCGCGATACAGCTCGGTATGCCCTTTCTGGCGTCCGTAACCTCGCACTTCGGTCACGGTCAGACCGGTTATGCCGAGACTGGTCAGCGCCTCTTTCACATCATCCAGCTTAAATGGCTTGATGATGGCAGTAATCATTTTCATAATAGCTCTCCTTCTTGGGTTTTTGACAGCGGTCTTAAATCTTTGAAGTCCCGGGGGACGGGTGCAGCCGTCCCCCGGTCCCTTTTCTGATCAGGGGGATCAGAAAATCAGTAGGCGAAATTCACGCCGGCAATAAATTCCGTTTTCACAGCCGTTCCATAAATGTACTGGTTGCCATCAATCGATTTGGATACGGTCGGAATGGTTACAGTTACCGAAGGCGTGATCGTCACATCACCAGCCGTAACATCCTTACTCATCCCCAGCGCAACAACCGCCACGCCGTTCTTGTACATATCCAGGCCAGCAACAATCGGGCGTTTTACGGCATCTGCTTTCCAGTTCACATAGGAACCGGTTGCAGACAGATCAAAACCACCAACCGATCCGGACAAGCCGAAGTCCACCCAAAGATCACCGGTCTTGTAGAAACCGCTGTCATTTCCCTTGGCCGTATAATATACGGTCATCGATGGCGAAATCGCTGCGTCGTATGAAACGCCCCCGTACAGTTCAACAAAATTGGAATGAGCGTCATACAGGTAGGTATAATAAATCGCTCCCAGGGAATAACCCAAGCCACTATCGCCAACGGAACCGGAATAATCTGCTGTCCAGTCAAATTCTACCACATCCTTACCTGCAAACTGTGGTTCCGGCGAGGGATATGAATTGGAAAACCACACTGAGGCAGAAAAACCACCATAGGAAACACCCAAGTCGCCCTGCACCGCCGCCTTGCTGCCATTCTGTGCGACACCGCGCCAGACATACTGATTGAACGCACCGATATCACCGGATACCGATACCTCTTCAGCCTGGACTGTTGTCGCCTGTCCGAACCCCATCAGGCCGGCAAACAGGGCCGCAAGCAATAATTTCTTCTTCATCTCTTTCCTCCGTTTTATGTCCCGTTATTTCAGGGTATGCACTCCTCTTAGCACATACCGTGCCAAAAGGAGAATGCACAAGAAAACGGGCCATGCTTCACCCGAACCCGGCCATGCCTGCCTTTTTTATGAGCATGGTTGCCTATATTGTAAGCTTGCATGGCCATGATGCTCGTGTGTCGCTTCTGCTATTCCTCAGCCAAATAATTGCTACAATGTGGGCCCTTGATCGGAGGTATCCATGCAAATCGATTTTCAGCTTGCCCCCTGGGGTATGATATTCGCCGCCCTTATCTATGTGATTGGCAATGCAGTCTGGACCAACCACCTGGCCCGCCAGCGTATCTGGGCAGGATGGCTGATGTGGACGCTTGCCGCGATATTCATTCTGTTTGCCGGCGCTGCTGTCGAGTCTCGTCTTGCCGGCAATGGCGATATTATGAGCACATTAAGTGCAGCCGACGGTGAGAAACACTGGATTATTGTCACGCTGTTCGCGCTGCTTTCCGTTCCGGGAGCCGCCAGCATTCTGTTTCGCCAAAGTGTTGCCTGGACGCGTTTTGCCGTCTGTGCCACGGCACTGCTGGTTTTTATTCCACTGGGCGCGCAATTGCATGATCCTGAGGATACGCGCATCGCCTTAAGTCTGGGTATTACGCTGGCGGTTATTGGTCTGCTCTGGCTGACCTCATCATTGCTCGACAGTGAACCGGTACACAAACGGAAAACCGTACCACTGGAAGAGGCCGACGCATGAAACATGCCGATGCCAGAGCACGCACCCTGATTGAGGCCCTGCCCTATCTGCAGCGCTTCGCCGATCAGACCATTGTGATCAAATATGGTGGTCATGCCATGGTTGAGAACGACCTCAAACGCAGTTTCGCCATGGATATCACGTTGCTTAAACAGGTCGGCATCAACCCGGTCGTTATTCATGGCGGCGGCCCGCAAATCGGTCAGCTGCTGGATAAAATCGGCAAGGAAAGCCATTTTATTGAAGGTATGCGCGTTACCGATCGTGAGACAATGGATATCGTCGAAATGGTGCTGGCCGGCCTTGTTAACAAGGAAATCGTTGCCAATATCAACAGTGCCGGAGGCAAGGCTGTCGGCCTGTCCGGCAAGGACGGCGGCCTGATTTGCGCACGCAAGCTGGCCATTAAACGCAATGCGCCGGAACTGGACGTGCCGGAAATCATTGATCTTGGCCATGTTGGTCAGGTGCACCACATCAACACCGATATTCTGCATATTCTGGAAAAGGATCGCTTTGTGCCGGTTATTGCGCCGGTGGGTTATCACAAGGATGAGTCACAAAGCTATAATATTAATGCCGACCTTGTGGCAGCAGCCATTGCCCGGGCCATGGGAGCGGCCAAACTGGTGCTGCTGACCGATGTTCCCGGCGTCCTTGACCGGCAAAAGACGCTGTTGTCCAGCCTTAACCGGCAACAGACGGAGAACCTGATTGCAGATGGCACGATTGCCGGCGGCATGATCCCCAAGGTTCAGTGCTGCCTGGATGCCATCCAGCACGGCGTCGGCCAGGCACATATCATCGATGGCCGCATCCCGCATGCGTTATTGCTGGAACTGTTTACCGATGAAGGTGTCGGCACGGTATTCGAGGAATTATAGCAACCGCGCCAGCTGCACTCCCAGCCAGGTCAGGCTCAGACACAGCACCACCTGCCCCAGCACATTGCCCAGTGCCAGCGCATATGCCCCTTCCTGCAATAACCGCACCGATTCGAAAGAATAGGTGGAAAAAGTCGTAAAGGCACCGAGAAAGCCAACGGTTATCGCCAGTCGCCATAATTCACTGCCGGCAGAGCGCTCAAGCAACCAGATAAACAAAAAGCCCAGTAGGAAACTGCCCAGCGCGTTAACCACAAAGGTTCCCCAGGGGAATGAGCCGCCGGCCAGTTTCTGAATCCATTGCGCCGCCTGCCAGCGCATTACCGCACCGACAGCTCCGCCGGCTGCCACGGCCACAAGCTGACGCACCATTATGCTTCCCCCCTTGCCTGATGACGTCGTTCCGCCACCCATTGCATGCGTTCTTTCAGCGTACGCTCAAAGCCACGCTCAACCGGACAATACAGATTCACCTCATCCATATCATCCGGAAAATGTCGCTGTGTTACAACCGCATCCGGGGCATCATGTGCATATTGATAATCACGACCATAGCCCAGTTCCTTCATCATCCGGGTCGGCGCATTGCGCAAATGCAACGGCACCTCGGCATCGGCCGTGGCCTGCGCAAGCCGGCGCGCCGAGGTTTCCGCGCGATACAATGCATTGCTCTTGGGAGCCAGGGCGAGATATACCGCCACTTCAAACAGCCCCTGCTCGCCTTCGGGTGAACCGAGTATTTCAAACATTCGGTGGGCATCCAGTGCCAGGGAAAGCGCGCGCGGGTCCGCCAGGCCAATATCTTCCGTAGCCATGCGAATCAGCCGCCGGGCCAGATACAGCGGCTCCTCGCCCGCCTCCAGCATGCGTGCCAGCCAGTAGCAGGCGGCATCCGCATCGGAATCGCGCACCGATTTATGCAAGGCGGAAATCAGCGCATAATGTGCATCCCCGTCACGGTCATAGCGTGCTGCGCGCGTCGCCAGATGACGGCGAACCTGTGCCTCATCCCAACATTGCCCGGCATCCGCCTCATACAGGGCCTCCAGCTGATTCAGCGCATAACGGGCATCCCCCTGACTGTCGGCTGCAAGCAACTTCAGCGCCACTTCCTGCACAGCAAAGCGCGGGCTCGTTTGTGCCAGTATCTTGCAGGCCCGTTGCAGAATAACCATCAATTCATCTTCACCCAGTGCCTCAAGAACAATCAGGCGACAGCGGGACAACAGGGCATTGTTAAGCGAAAAGGAAGGGTTTTCGGTGGTTGCACCGACAAGAATCAGTGTTCCGTCTTCAATGTATGGCAGCAGGACATCCTGCTGCGCCTTGTTAAAGCGATGAATCTCATCCAGAAACAACAGCCATGTTTCATTCCGGCTTTTGGCCTGCTGCACCACAGCCTGAACCTCGGCCTTGCCGGCGGACACGGCGGATAACTGCGCAAATGGCAATCGCGCAGCTTCGGCCATAATCATTGCCAGAGTGGTTTTACCCACGCCCGGCGGCCCCCAGAAAATACAGGAAACGGCCTTTCCTTCCCGAAGCATGGTCGTAAACCAGGCATCCTTTTCCGTCAGTTGATGCTGCCCGACAAAATCATCCAGCACTGTCGGTCGCAGACGATGTGCCAAGGGCACCCGTGCAGCGGAAGTCAACAGCGTTGTCTGTCTGATGGTAGTTCCCGTCCCCGCTCAGAAATGCCTGGACATGGATAATGCCAGCATCTGGCGGCGATCCCTGTAGGTACCGGCGAAAGGCCCGCTGACGGTTTTCTTCGGATAGAAAGTATAGCTGTATACAGCGTCCAGATGCAGGCCAAATGCCTCACCACCGCCACCCAGTGAAATGCGGTGCCCATCCTGATCGGCAATCAATGGATTAAACCCCTGACCCTTCTGGGCGCCCTGTTCATAGGCATAGCCCAGGCGCAGCTGTGTATTTTCGCGCAATGTCCAGGTCAGTCCGGCCATGGCTGCGATGGTATCCCTCATGTTCAGCGGATTGGACACGACAACCGTACCGGCGGATGTCACGTTCATATCACGAACCGAAGACCAGCGAATCCATTGCACATCCCCTTCCAGGCGCCAGCGATCCGTAATAAGGTACGCCAGCCCGGCCTGTATCTGGTCAGGCAGTTTGATCGTCATTTTCTGATTGCCGTCGGACATATTAATTGATGCACCGGAACGGGCATTGATGCCCAGCGACCAGCCCGGTGCCGGCTTCCACAGCAGCGACGCATGGCCGCCAAAGCTCGTCAAATCCCGATCCTTGAACGTAACGCCCCCCTGCACCATGGTGATATCGGAGAGATACCAGTCCACCCCCAGGCTTAGCGCCAGTGAACTGTTGACTGCATAGACGGCATCCGCGGCAATATCGTCCACGCGCAGCGACGTATTGCCTGCGGCCGCCCCGAACACCGAACCCCAGTCATTCTGAAGATGATACATCGGCGTATAAGCAAAGGTGAGACCAAGCGAGCTGTCCAGCGGCATCCAGCCACCATAGAAATAAAACATATTCGGCTCGGAGCCATAATTGGGGGCCACACCGGCCGGCAGCCGAACCGAAGAATCCCGGTAATCGACAATATAGCCCATCGACAAATCCCAACCGTCCTGCCAGGCCTTGCCCGACGGATTGTAAATGGCAGCCGCCACATCGTCTGCTGTGGCCACAAATGCATTGCCAACACCGGCCGCAGATGCTGCAAGTTCGCTTTGCAAAAAACCGGAAGCCTGAAGCGGAGAAGATATACCCAGCAGACAGAACATCATCACGATCACTTTTTTCAACATGGTATCCCTACTCCTGTGCCCGAACATCTACGACATCTACTCCGTCCGGAGCATGAAAGATAAAGTGTTTGGCCGGTGGCGCAACCAGCGAACACTGTGTGAAACCAACACGATTGATATTGCCCAGGGCATCCGTGCTTTCAACGTATGCCAGTTGCCCCGCCGCATCAAAGGCCAGGCGAACCGGCGCACTGTCAGCGATGCGAATCGTGTACACATCGAGATGCATTGAAGCCTGGTGCGCCGCCTTAACAAGCTTCAGCGACTCCGGCTGAACCCGCCCGTCCAGCAATTGCATGACCACCGGATCCACCGCATCCAGATCCCCCAGACGCTGTACCTGCATCAGATCCGGTTCATAATGCCATATGACGCTTCCATCGCCGACATATAACTGCTCGTAAGGCTGCTGATAAACCCAGCGAAACTTGCCCGGTCGCAGGATTTCAATGGTTCCGGTATACTGTTGTCCGCTGCCATCGGAGAACTGAATATTCTGCGTGAACCGGCAGGAAAACCCTTTCGCGTGTGAAAAACCGGCAATGCGCTGCATCAGGGTATCGCGCTCGCCGCCATAGGCGGCATATACCGGCAACAGCAGGAAGAAAAAAATGGTGTAAAGTATTCTCATTCGATCACTCCGCCGCCATCCTCGCCTGAACGCGCCAGCACCTTGCGTATTCCCCCGGAGCCCGGTGCAGTAACCAGGCCTTCGCGTTCCATCTGTTCCACAATTCGACTGGCCCGATTATAGCCGATACGCAGATAACGTTGCACCATGGACACCGAACACTGACCTTTCTCAATGACAAGGTTCGCTGCTTCATCATATTTTTCATCATGCTCATTCGCAGCCTGTGCATCATTCGCGGCCGCATCCGGTGAGGTAGGCACCTCGAAAACCTCTTCGCGATATTCCGGTTCACCCTGTGCTTTCAGATGCTCAACCAGAGCCAGCACATCGGCATCGGAAACAAAGGCACCATGGACGCGCTTGAGCTCGCGCCCGCCACTGAGAAACAGGCTGTCACCCTGCCCCAGCAACTGCTCTGCACCCATCTGATCCAGAATCGTGCGTGAATCGATCTTGGACGAAACCTGAAACGAGATGCGGCTGGGCAGATTGGCCTTGATCAGGCCGGTAATCACATCGACGCTGGGTCGCTGCGTGGCCAGAATCAGATGCAATCCTGCGGCACGGGCCTTCTGGGCCAGCCGACAAATCGACTGCTCGACTTCCTTCCCGGCCACCATCATCAGATCCGCCAGTTCGTCAATAATAATCACAATATAGGGTAGCCGTTCGGCCTGTTCCTGCTTCTGAACGGCCCGATTATAGCCATCGATATTGCGCACCTTGGCTTCGGACATCAAACGATAGCGACGTTCCATTTCATAAACAGCCCAGGCCAGTGCTTTCGCGGCCTTGGTCGGATTGGTCACCACCGGCACCAGCAAATGCGGAATATCATCATAGATGGATAACTCCAGCATTTTCGGATCAACAAGTATCAGGCGCAGATCCGCAGGTGCATAACTCATCAACAGTGAACATATCATGCCGTTCACAGCCACAGACTTGCCCGACCCGGTGGTGCCGGCCACCAGCAGATGCGGCATTTTCGCCAGATCGGCCACCACAGGCTGGCCGGCAATATCCACGCCCAGGGCCATCGGCAGGGTATGTTTCTTGCCGGAAAAGGCATCACTGGCCATCACTTCGTGCAGACTGACAATCTCCCGCTCTTCGTTGGGGATTTCAATGCCGATCACACTCTTGCCGGGGATATTACCGGCCACACGAACGCTGACGGCGGCCATGGCCCGTGCCAGATCATCCTGCAAGGCGATGATGCGGCTGACCTTGGTGCCCGGCGCCGGCTCCAGTTCGAATTGTGTAACAACCGGACCGGGCTGCACGGCCACAACATGGCCATCAACACGATAATCGAGAAGTTTTTTCTCCAGCATACGCGCCATGGCCTGCAGAGCTGCCTGATCATGTTTGTGTTTAGGCTTTCTGCTGCCGGAAAACAGGTGCAGGGACGGTAGTTTGAAGCCGGATGCCGAAGGCTCCTTAAAGCCCAGCTCTGCCTGTTGTTCCTTGCGCGCGCGCGTGGAAACCCTGACCTCGGCAGGCTTGGCTACGGCGGGCCTGGACTGGGCAATATGCTCGGGGCGCTTCTGACGCGTTTTTTTGCGTTCTTCCCGTCCTTCCAGGCGCTCCTTGCGCAGGGATGCCTGTGAACGCAAACCACCCAGCCACTGGCCGGCAACACCCAGCGCAGCACCGATAACGGCAGCAATCTGACGCAAAAAACGCAACAGTGAAAAATGCGCCGCGGCGACGAAACTGCTCAGCATCAAAGTAACCAGCACGATATCCCGGCCCACGGCATGCAGCGGATAGGACAGGCCATCGACAATCTTCGCCCCCAGCACGCCACCTGCCCCGACCGGCAGATGCAGACCGGGAGCATGAACATAGACATGCAGCAGGCCGGCCAGTGCCAGAATAAACGGCAGCCACATCAGGGATGTCCACGGACCAAGAAACGGACGCCGGTTCATGGCAACGCGAACCGCAATCACCACCACCAGCACGCCGATAATCCAGGAAGCAAGGCCAAACAACTGATAGAAAAAATCGGCGGTATAGGAGCCCACAATCCCCAGCAGATTCCGCGCATCGGCAGCAGTGGCATGATTAAATGACGGATCAGCCGGCTGATAACTGTACAGTGCCAGAAACAGCAATACAGCCATCCCCGTCACAATCAGTGCGACGGCTTCACGCGTCAGTGCACGAACGTCCAATTACACCTCCAGCACAACCGGCAATACCATTGGCCGGCGACCGATATTGCGTTTACACCAGCGCCGAACGAACAGGCGAATCTCCTCCTTCGCCGCTTCAATATCGCCCAGTGTTTCCTGCCCCAGTTGCTCAAGATAGCGTTGCAATTCATCACCGATTTCCCGCAAACGCTCGGCGCTTACATCGGAACTGAGCACGCCACGCGCCACCAGCTGCGGCTCGCCCAGCAACCGCCCCTCATACTGACTGATCAACACCGTGGCGGAAATCATACCGTCCTCGGCCAGAATGCGGCGATCGCGCAGAACCAGATCATCAATTTCATCCCGGCTGGTACCATCGACAAACACCGCGCCGGCATGGAATTGCTCACCCACCGCAATACGGCTTTCCTCAACAATCACGCTCTGGCCATTTTCAGCGATCACCGTTCGCTCATAGTCAATACCGATGGCTGTAGCCAGATCACGATGCTCGATCAGATTACGATATTCGCCATGCACCGGGTAAAAGAATGTCGGGCGTACCAGTTGCATCATCATTTTCAGCTCATGAGCCTGTGCATGGCCGGACACATGCAGCGGAGCCTTGCCGGCATGCAGAATGCGTGCCCCACGGCGATAGATATGGTTATAAAGTCCGGCAATGATACGTTCATTGCCGGGAATATTGCTGGAAGAGAAAATCACCAGATCCCCTTCCTGCAATTGCAGGCCGGTGAACCGTCCCTGAGCCAGTCTCGCCAGTGCCGCGCGACTCTCACCCTGTGAACCGGTAGCGATCACCAGCAGTTCATGGGGCGGGATCTGACCGGCCTGCTTGATCGGCACCAGCGATCCGGCAGGAATATTCAGGCGTTGCAGACGCTGGGTAATGTCGATATTGCGCTCCAGACTGCGCCCGGCCACGGCCACCCGACGACCACAGGCCACGGCAGCATCGATAATTTGCTGAATACGGAACATATTTGAAGCGAAAGTCGTCACCACCACCTTGCCGCGACAACCGGCAACGGCCTGTTTCAATGCCGGGCCGACAACCCGCTCCGACGGACCGCTGCCGGCGCGTGTGGCATTGGTTGAATCCGAAGCCAGCAGAATCACGCCTTCATCACCAAGCTGGGAAAAGCGATGAATGGCTGTCGGCCGCCCGTCAATCGGCGCCGGATCAAAACGGAAATCACCTGTATGAATAATGATGCCCAGCGGCGTACAGATCGCCAGCGAACACGCATCCATGATGGAGTGCGTCACATGCACGGCTTCCACGGCAAACGGCCCGACCTCAACCCGTTCAGTGGCATCTGCGAACGGACGCAAATCCGCCTTGAAGCCATGCTCGGATAATTTCCCTTCCACCAGCGCCAGGGTCACCGGTGTCCCGTAAATGGGAAGTTTCAGGTGCGGCCACAAATACGGCAGTCCGCCAATATGGTCTTCATGACCGTGTGTAAGCAAAATTGCATGGATATCCAGATCCAGTTCCTGCAGGGCCGAGATATCCGGCACCACGACATCCACACCATGCTGGCCCGGATCGGGAAATCCCATGCCGCAATCGACAATCACGGCATCCCGCCCCCAAGCGTAAACCATCATATTCTTGCCGAATTCACCAACCCCACCAAAGGGAAAACAGCGTATTGTTTTGTCACTCACGGAATTCAATTACTCCTGCTCCCCGGTTTGACAGCCGGTATGGTATTCTCGCGACAGAGCGGACAGTCATCCGCGGCATAGGTTTCCACTTCCAGCGCAATCGCTGTCCTGTGCGGGACATCAAAACGATCCTGCTCATGCGGAGCACGATCCACAACGGCCAGCACCATCACCGGCTCCCCGCCATGTCGGCGCACCACATCCATACATTCGCGCACCGAGCCGCCGGTGGTAATCACATCTTCCACGACCAGCAGGCGTGCCCCCTGCGGAATCGTGAAGCCGCGACGCAACTGCATCTCGCCTTCCTTGCGCTCGGTAAAAATAAACGGTTTATTCAGCTGACGGGCCACCTCCTGGCCGATCACAAGGCCACCGATGGCCGGCGATACGATCATGTCGCAACATGCAGGATCGATTTTGGCTATCAGCTCAGCGGCCAGCGCCTCGGCATGCGCCGGATGCATCAGCACCAGCGCAGACTGAAGATAGCGGGAGGAATGCCTGCCGCTGGAAAGAATAAAGTGGCCATTGAGCAATGCTCCGGCATCTTCATAGATTGCAAGAATTTCACTTTCTGTCACGTATCACCCACCTTGGCTGCTAAAGTTTGCGGCAGTGTAACAGCTTCGGGCCGCTGACTAAACCTTACACCTCGCCGTATATTTGCTAGAATCATGTCATGATAAACGATGCAATTGATGCGGTGCTCTTCGATCTGGATGGCGTCCTGTATATCGGCAACCAGCGCATTGCCCATGCCGACGAAACCCTGAACCATATCCGAAGCAGCGGCCTGAAAATGGCTGGCGTCACCAATACGACCACCATGCCGAAACGCCACATCATCGACAAATTGCAGAGACTCGCCCTTCCCTTTAGCGACCTGCCCCTGTTTACACCGGCTGCGCTTGCCTGTGAGTATATCGGAAAAAGAAGCGCAAAGCTCTTTATTCAGGATAGTTTGCGAGAGGATTTTCAGGCAATACATGAGGATGAACAGGCACCGGATGATATCGTCATGGGGGATATCGGCGGCGAAGGCTATCCACCGGAAACATTACGCCGGATTTTCCTGCATATCATGCAGGGCAGTCGCCTGCTCGCCCTGCACAAAAACCGCTTCTGGCAAAAAGAGGACGGATTACATCTCGATCTGGGCTGCTTTGTCGCGGCAATCGAGTATGCAAGCGGATGCGATGCCATCGTACTTGGCAAACCATCCCCGGATTTCTTCCTGACCATTTGCAAAGTCCTCGATATAACCCCCGCCAGGACATTAATGGTCGGCGACGATATTGAAAGCGATATCGGCGGCGCTCAGCAGGCGGGCCTGAAAACCGCACTGGTACAAACCGGCAAATATCGGGAAGACTTTGTGCGCAAAACCGGCATTACCCCTGATGTGCTGATCCCCTCGGTCGCCGACCTCCCCGATGCCCTGAGCTTATTGTAGAAAGCGTAGAAAGCCGGTGATCGAATCACACCATCATGCCTCGCAGTCAAGATACTCCAGCACCAGTGCCAGCGCATGCACAACCGTTGCCGACTGAATTTCGGCCCGACCACCCCGGAAATGACAACAACGACTCAATGGCTCGCGGCCGGGCAAGGCCACAGCCAGCCATACCGTGCCGACGGGCTTCTTCCTGCTGCCGCCGCCAGGCCCTGCAATACCGCTGACGGCCACACAAACACAACCATCAGCACAACCACCTTTCGCCATTGCTTCAACAACTTCCTGACTGACCGCGCCATATTGCTCCAGCAGCATCGCCGGTACCTGCAACCACTGCTGTTTCAATGCATTGGCATAAACCACCATGCCACCGGCCAGCACATCAGAGGCGCCGGGCACACGCGCCATACGCGCGGCAATGGCCCCTGCCGTGCAGGATTCAGCCGTACGCAAACATAATCCGGCCTGCCGCAGGCAATCGCATAGCTGCTCCTCCGGCAACAGGCCGTCATAATTCAGCACACGCCCCGCGACATCGGTGCCGGTGCATAATCCCGGTTCCAGTACATGTCCCTGTTCACCCAGCATCACAGGCCATGCACGACAACCCTGTTTTCCGGCAAAGAGAGCCAGCCATTGCTGACGCTGGCCAGCCAGATCACCCGGCGGCAACAGCAACGTCGGCCAGCGTTCAGTCTGGCGATAATAAAACCAGCCGCAGCGCTGCGGATTTTCGAAGCAGACAGCATCCGCGCCCTTAACATGACGCCGGCCATCATCCCCCAGCATCAGACGCCTGCCATGTGCCAGTGCCGCCCGGCCCAGCTCTGCCTCGCCGGCAACCACGATCATCCACCCCGGCAACTGCTGCCATGCATCATCATGCAACCAGTGCCACGAGACATCATCCGCACCGGCGCTGCGCAACCAGGCGCTCAGCCAGCCCGTCGTCAGGCCGGAAGCGGTAAGCGCATCCATGGCCGTGCCGGAAAATACAAGATGGGCGGATATGCGCATCATCAGCACGTAAAGAGCCGGAGCAGCAGCGCGACCAGCAAGCCGCCCAGCAAACCGGCCATGACATCATCGGCCATGATCGTCCACCAGGCCGGACCATTGCGCTCACACCATGCCACCGGCCCCGGTTTCCAGATATCAAACAAGCGAAATGCAGCAAATGACAACAGCCACAGGCACCATGAATCTCCTGCAATCACTAATGCCAGCGCAAGACAAAGCCAGAGCCCCACCCATTCATCAATCACGATCCAGCCGGGATCTTTATCCTGCTGCCCGGCCAGTATATCGGCACACAGCCGACACCCCGCGCCCAGCAAAACCACACTGGCCAGCATCAGGCCTGCCAGCCCGAACCAATGGAGCAGAAGCCAGGCCGGCAACAGCGCCGCCAGCGTACCCCATGTACCGGGCATGGCCGGCAGCCAGCCACTGCCCAGACCGGCACACAGCCAATGTTTCCATGTCAGATTATTCGGCAAAATGATCGTATCCCGCATCAACGGATTCAATAATCCGCCCATCGCAATAAACCTGCACCGTACCCTCCTCTCCCCGGCTAAGACTACGGCCAATCGGCACGGCAATACCCTCAAGAGCGGGCAAGTCCTTCGGCGCCGCAAACAGCAGGGCGTAATCCTCCCCTCCGCCCAGGGCAAGTTCGGCAGCACGTTCCCCGGCCTGTTGCCGCAACAGATTCCACGCCGGCAAGGCATCCAGATGCAGCTCAAGTGCCACACGGGAAGCCCTGGCAAGATGCCCGGCATCCTGCAGCAAACCATCGCTGATATCGATGCAGCTGCGCACACCTGCCTCCCGCAAACGTTTGCCTGCGTACAGAAGAGGCTGAATATTCACAAAGGCATCCACACCGGCGCTGTTCCGCTCTCCCTGCAGCCATTGCTGTAAACCGAGCGCGGCAAAGCCCACCCGACCGCATAGCCATAAACATTGCCCGGCCCTGACCTGATCCCGGCGCATGGCAGTCCCCGCCGGCAGATAACCGGCCACGGTAACGCTGATGCTGTTAACCGGCCCGTGCACCGTATCGCCGCCGGCAAGCATTACGCCGAACGTCTCAAGCGCATGCGTTACCCCTTCGGCCATGGCATGCACCTGCTGACGCCCGCTGCAGATAACATTCAGCCAGGCACACACAGCTTCCGCACCCATGGCCGCCAGATCTGACAGGGCACTTGCCACGGCTCTTTTCCCGGCCGTTTGCAACGGCATATCCTCCGGCCAGTGCACGCCCTGAACAGACGTATCCGTGCTTACAACCCATTCCTGGCCAGCCGGCAAGGCATGAATCGAGGCATCATCGCCGATACCCAGCAACACGGATGGATGCCGTACCTGAGCTTTCCCGGCAAAACAGTGTTGTATCAGCTCGAACTCACCCTCACGCATGGGCGTATAGTGGTCTAGAATGATAAAAAGAACCAGTCGGGAGTCTGCGATGTCCGGCATGAGCTGCATACAAAATGATATTACCACCTTGCGTGTCGATGCCATCGTCAATGCCGCCAATCCATCATTATCAGGCGGTGGCGGTGTCGATGGTGCCATTCATCGCGCCGCAGGTCCAAAGCTGCCGGAAGCATGCCGCAAACAGGCTCCGTGCCCTGCGGGTGAAGCACGCATCACGCCGGCTTTCCGCCTGCCCGCCAAATGGATTATTCATACGGTTGGCCCGGTCTGGCACGGCGGAACCCGGCACGAAACAGAGCAACTGGCAAACTGTTATCGCAACAGCCTGCATCTTGCCCGGCAACACGCCGTCAGCAGCATCGCCTTCCCTGCCATTTCCACCGGCATTTATGGTTTTCCGAACCCCCTGGCCGCGGATATTGCCGTTCAAACCTGCCGGGATTTCCTGCAACAATACCACTCACCGGATCATATTATCTTTGTCTGTTTCGATCCCCAAACCCTGTCCCTGTACAAACAAGCGCTGCATCGCTTCACGAAGACAGAAACCCCTGCAGCCCCAGGGCAACAAAAATAATGGCCGCCATCAGCGCGCCGATCGTACCGATCAACGCCCAGAACATTGAACGCCAGTCATGATCATGCAAGGCATCCAGCAGGTTTCTGCCTGCCATCCAGCTCACGGCAAAAAGCCCCAGACTCATAAGCAGCCAGAATCCGCCGTTTAATTGATGCGCCGCATCCATAACCCACCACCTTTGCAAAACATACGATCACTCACCATATCGGTATTGGCACATGACGACAAATAAAAAAGGCACCTGCGCGTTGCAGGTGCCTTTCAAGCCATGCCGCCAATCCGTCAGAATGCGTAATTCAATGTGCCAACGGCACTCCAGAGACGGGCCTTAGCGTTTGGCCCAACCGTTACATCCTTCCAGTATTGCGCCCATTCCGCACCTATGGACAGATTATCATCCAGTGAGAGTTCTCCGCCTATACCATAACTGAAACCTGTTTTGGTCGCCGAGACACTGGAAGAAAAACCTAATACCGAAGCTGTTGCTTCAAGCTTTGCCGTGGTGCCTCCGAGCAGGCCATAGATCCTGAAATCCGGTGTAATCGGATATTGAGGCTTGGCCAGATAGGAAATAATATATTTTGCCTGCAGTTTCGTCGTAAAGGACAGCGGCACACCCAGCGTACCCGCCGCATTGGTCTGTGAACCTGAACCCGTTGTGCCAAAGCGCAATTCGGCACCCAGATAATCATTGAAATCCGCACCCACCTTGATATAGCCACCGAATACCGTGCTTTTCTGACTGAACCCGGGTTCACTTTCCTCCAGGCCAAAGGCACCCAAGCCAATACCGGCATAAGACCTGAAGTCCTGCGCCTGGGCAATGCCAACCATTGCAAGCCATAATGCCATCACTGTTATCAAACGTTTCATCATTCAACCTCCTGCTCCCGGAATAGTAGAAAGCTATCCGATTCGACAGCTCGAGGCAATCCCGTCATGTGGGCGACTGTCATGTGGGCGACACGACCGAACATGCGCGTGTTATCCGGCAAGTTCGCGCAGGACATCCCGCACGATTTTCCGCAAGCGGGCATTGACCTTCCGATGATCAGGCATCCAGCCCTGCAGAAAACGATAAAAGTCCGCATGGGCCAGTGGCAGCATGCGTCGCCATTCCGCTTCCAGCGCCGCAACATCGCCGGTGTATCCGTAGTGTTCCAGCGCTCGTCGCAGACATGAAAAATAATGCTCGACCAACATCGGCTCATCCTGATCCTGTGCCGCTTCAGGCAGACAGCCTCCGAGAAAATAAGCCACATCTTTCATGCCACAGCCGCCACCGACATACTGAAAATCCACGGCGGCCACAGAGCGGCCATCGTCGGTAAAGCAGAAATTGGCCGCTTTCGCATCGCCATGCACAAGGCTTTGAAAATGACAACCGGATAACAACGCATCGATAACCGGCGCGGCTTCGCGCAGGGCATCATCATTCATGGCCGCCAGTTCATCCGGTCGTGTGGCCAGATGCCAGTAACTTCCTGTCGGCCACAAACCAACAGGCTCCTCATGCATAAAACGGGCATGGAAATACGCCAGCCAGTGCAGGCATACCTTAATCTGTTCGCGCTCCAGCCATGCAATGCGCCGGCTGAAACCGCCCGCATCCAGATCCTCCAGCAATATCAGTTGCTCATCACCCCGCGTTTCAGCACTGAAGCAACGCGCGACGCGGCAGTGTCTGTCACATTGGTCGGCATAGTTACGGTACCAGTGCATTTCCACTGCATAGGAGCGTAGCTTGCGGGCATGCGCATGATCGCTGTGCCAGCCACGCGGGTGATCCACGGTATCGGGTATGCGCACATGCTTGACGACAATACTGCCCACGGCTGTTCCCTGCACATGGTAACGCACAATTTCGCCGTAACCGCTCCATAGCGACTGAATCACCTCACCGCGACATACCCCTGCCGCTCCTGTCGCCTGCATAATCAGCTTTTGCAGCTCCGCTTCCTGCATCATTTGCCTTCCAGCATCTCACCGGCTTTCAGCCAGGCTTCTTCCGCCTGCTCGATGTCCGCTGCAAGTTGCGCATGCTCGCGCGTAAGCTCCGTCATGCGTTGCCGGTTCACCGCTTCATAGATCGCCGGATCGGCCAGTTCGGCGGCCACAACCTCCCTGCGTTGCAGCAAGCGCTCCAGTTCACGCTCACGCGCCTCAAACTGCTTCTGCAAAGGTTTCCTGCGCCTGCGCTGTTCCGCCTGTGCACGGCGCAGCGCCTTTCGGTCCGGCGCTTTTTCGCCGCTATCGTCCGCTCCGACCACCCGCCGCCGCTCACCTAGCCAGCGTGCATAATCTTCCAGATCGCCGTCATAAGGATGCAGCCCGCCATCGGCGACAAGCAGGAAGCGATCGCAGACCGTACGCAGTAAATGGCGGTCATGGGAAACCAGCACCATGGCCCCGGCAAATGTCTGCAGGGCCATGCCCAGGGCGTGACGCATATCCAGATCCAGGTGATTGGTCGGCTCATCGAGCAGCAACAGATTGGGCTGCCGCCAGACCAGCAAGGCCAGCACCAGGCGTGCCTTTTCGCCACCGGAAAAGCATTGAACCGGCGTTGTCGCCATCTCATCGCGGAAGGCAAAGCCTCCGAGATACGATCTCAGGCGGGATTCCGCGGCATCCGGATCAAGCTGTTGCAAATGCTGCAGCGGCGAGCACGTATCCTGCAACTGCTCCATCTGATGTTGCGCAAAATATCCGATGCGCAGTTCCGACGATGCCTCGTAATCCCCGGCCAGGGGGGAGAGTTCGCCGGCCAGCAATTTCATCAGCGTCGATTTACCCGCCCCATTGGCTCCCAAAAGGCCAATCCGGTCCCCCGGCAACAGGCCAAGGTTCAGGTTCGTCAGAATGCGCGTGTCGCCGTAGCCCGCCGCCACATGCTGCAGGCGCAACAGCGGGTTGGGCATATGCCCCGGCTCGCGAAAGCGGAAATGAAACGGCGAATCCACATGAGCCGGCGCGATGCGCTGCATGCGCTCCAGCGCCTTGAGGCGGCTCTGCGCCTGTCGCGCCTTGGTCGCCTTGGCGCGGAATCGTTCGACAAACTGCTGCATATGCGCGATCTCGCGTTGCTGTTTGACATAGGCCTGCTGTTGTTTCGCCAGTTTCATCGCACGCATCGCTTCAAACGCGCTGTAGTTGCCGCTGTAGCAGGTGATGCGTTGATGTTCGATATGGGCAATGGTCTGCACGCAACGGTCGAGAAAGTCGCGGTCATGCGAAATCAGCAACAGGGTGCCGCGATACTGCTGCAGCCAGCCCTCCAGCCAGATCACGGCATCCAGATCCAGGTGATTGGTCGGCTCATCGAGCAACAGCAGATCCGAACGGCACATCAGCGCCTGTGCCAGATTCAGGCGCATGCGCCAACCACCGGAAAACGCGTTCACCGCCCGGTCATGTGTATCGGCGGCAAAGCCCAGGCCATACAACAGGCGGGCCGCGCGCGCCTGCGCCGTATAGCCGTCAATATCATCCAGACGCTGATGCAGCAGTGCGGCCTTTGCGCCGTCCTTGTCCTGCTCGGCCCGGGCCAGCTCCTGCTGCAAGGCAAACAGTTCGCGATCACCCTGCATCACATAATCGATGGCCGACATCGTGCCGGTCGGCGTATGCTGCGCCACATGGGCGATAACCGTGCGCGGAGCAAGCGCGAAGCGCCCGGCATCCTCCTCGATCTCGCCGCGAATCAATGCAAACAGCGAAGACTTGCCGCATCCGTTGGCACCGGTCAGGCCAACATGCTGACCGTGATGAATCCTGAAGCTGGCATCGCGAAACAGCAGGCGCGGGCCACGCCGCAGCGAAACCGCTTCAAAGTTCAGCATTATGCGCCCGTCTGATCCAGCGCCTGCAGCAAAGCCGGAATCAGGGTCGCAAACTCCGCACCCATGATGGCGAAATCGGCATCAAAGCGCGAACGCGCATCATCGCCCCCTTCGGCGGCCTCGTCGATCAGTTCGGACTCGAAGCGAATGCCATGCAGGGAGAGATCCTCATGCAGGGTAAAGGAAACCTTTTGCTGCCAGTTCATGGCCAGACGCTGCACATACCTGCCGGCCGCCACATGGGCACGCACCTCATCGCTGGCAATATCCACATGCCGGCAACGAATCACGGCCGCCGCATCGCCTGAGGCACGCAATTCGCAGGCATCCTCAATCTCAAAATCCGCCGGCAATGCGTCATCATCCAGCAGCCAGCGCGTCATGGCCGACTCCGGCGAGACTTCGGTTTGCGGCAAGACCACGGGAAGGCTGAGAATGCTCTTGCGCAACAGGGCCAGCAATGACTCCGCTTTTTTGGCTGAGGCCGCATTAACCACCAGCCAGCCGGCCCGCGCATCGATATAGGCCCAGGTATGCGTCGCCCGAACCAGAGCCCGTGGCAACAACTCCTGCAACAGCTGATCGCGCAGATCCGAGCGTTCCTTGCGCGCCACCGGACGCCCGGCCTTCTGCTCGATTTCAAACACTTTCTCTTCCAGCAATTCGCGGATCAACGAAGGCGGCAACACCTTCTCCTCGCGCCGCAGGCAGATCATCTGCCGCCCATCGGTTTCATGCACCAGCATCTGCCCTTCCAGCCCCAGCGGCCTGGCCCATCCCTCGCATGCCGTTTCCATCTGCCCGCAGGGCCTGGCCTGACGTTTCTGCAAGGCTTCGTGCAACTGCTGCGCCGTCATCGTAAACGGCTCCTCAAAACGGTAAAAATGGATATTTCTGAACCACATCATATTTTCCTGTGAACCGGATTGACGCTCCAGCATCTGTTCGGGCGCGCAATGTACCTGTTACCGGCGGCGACTCAACCCCGCATCCGCCCGCCGCTCCGCCAGACACGACGCAGACGAATGCCATCCTCATGCAGAGTGATTTTTCTGCGCTTGTACAACGCCCCGACGGCCTTCTTGAACTGTCCCTTGCTGATAGCGAACAGCCGATCAATTGCATCGGGCGGACTCTTGTCCGTCAGCGGCAAAAAGCCCTCATGCGCTGCCAGATAGTCCAGCAGCATATCGGCTGCATCACGCGTTTTTTCCGATGGCAGGCGATGCAGGCAAAGATCGATTTTTCCATCCGGCCTGATGCGGCGAATAAACCCGCATATGCGTTCGCCGATGGCCGGCTCCCGCAACTGTTCCTGCCGGTGCAAAAGCCCCCAATGTGAGCCGTTGACAATCATTTTCACACCCAGCGGGGTTTTGCCGGCAGCAATCAGCGAGACCGCCTCGCCTTCCTCAAAATCACCCTCACTGGCGTCAAACAGGAACTGATCCAGCCGCGACGAAGCAACGATACGTTCACTGGCCTCATCCACATAAACAGCAACCAGATAATATTCACCCTGCTGCATTTTCTGTTGCTGCTCTGCAAAGGGTACCAGCAGATCTTTCGGCAAACCCCAGTCCAGGAATGCCCCGGCCCTGCTCACCGCCACAACCTGCAACAAGGCGAAATCACCAACCATGGCTTTCGGCTGCTCTGTCATGGCGATTATCCGATCCTCGGAATCAAAACAGACAAAGACCTCCAGAACATCGCCGATATCCGCGCCCGACGGCACATAGCGCATCGGCAGCAGGATATCCCCCCATCTTTCGTCACCCTCAAGGTAGACCCCGAAATCCACCTTTCTCAGCACCCTCAGCCGGTTCATTGTACCGATTTGTATCATGTCCATTTATCCTGTTGATCCGCATTTTCCGGCTGCGCGATGCAATGCATTGCGGCCAAAACGCTGCTGAATACGATCGACAATGCGATCAATCTGCTGCTGTTTACGCTGACTGCCCGCTTCGGCAAACAATTCACCCTGGCGCGGACTTTCCGCAGCTTGCAGGCGTTCGACTCCGACACCTATCAGACGCAGGGGCTGATGTTGCCAGTGGCGAACAAACAAACGCCGGGCCTGTTGCCACACGGCATGCGTGGTATTCACCGGTTGCGCCAATGATACCCTGCGGGTCATGGTGTGAAAGTTGCCATCGCGCAGGCGAATCCATACTCCCTGGCAACATTTCCCCGACTGTCTCAGACGCCAGGCCACATGTTCGGTCAGCATCAGCAATTGCGCGCGCAACCGGTCCTCGTCATGCACGTCTTCGGCAAAGGTGATTTCATGCGAAATCGACCTGGCCTGCCGATCCGGCACAACAGGGCGATCGTCCCGGCCATGGGCCAGTTGCCAAAGCAGGCGCCCCTGCCGACCCAGCCATGCCTCCAGTTGTGCGGGATCATGTTTCCTGAGATCGGCAATACTGTGGATATCCATGCGTTCAAGGCGATGTGCTGTCGCCTTGCCAACGCCCCATAATCGCGATACCGGCAACGAAGGCAGAAAACGTTCAGCCTGATGCTGCGGGATATGCACCAGGCCATCCGGCTTGTCGATATCGCTGGCCAGCTTGGCCAGAAACTTGTTGCCGGCAATGCCGACCGAAGCAGTCAGCCCCAGTTGCTGCTGAATAGCATCCTTGATACCCCGTGCAATGGCCTGTGCCGAACCAAACAACTGCAGGCTGTTCGTCACATCAAGAAAAGCCTCGTCCAGCGACAATGGCTCAATCAGCGGTGTGTAGCGTGCAAAAATCTGCTGAATTCGATGACTGATATCGCGATAACGTGGCAGACGTGGCGGCAGCAGTATCAGTTGCGGACACAGACGCAGGGCTGTTGCCGTCGGCATGGCGCTGTGAATACCGAAGCGGCGCGCCTCATAGCTGGCTGCGGCCACAACGCCACGTCGGGTAGCATTGCCGCCAACGGCCAGCGGCAAACCGGCGTATTGCGGATGATCCAGCATTTCAACGGCAGCGAAGAAGGCATCCATATCCACATGCAGGATCGTGCGGCTGCCTCCCTGTTCAGTCATCGTCCTGTTGCCGGCCGATGGCCGCGGTCTCTGTCAAATGCTGCGGCAATTCCTTGCGTGTCTTGCCGGCCAGCCTGCCCAGCTGATCGATCTGGCGAATCACGTTGCCGGACCCGGACACCATGCGCCCATGCGCCGTATCATAGGCCTTGCGCGCCTGCTCCAGCCGGCTGCCGATTTCCTCAAATGCCCTGACGAAGTCAACCACCTTGTCATGCAGTTTCGAGGCGCGCTCAATCAGTTTGACCACATTTTCACTCTGCCGCTCATAACGCCAGAGCTGTTCGATCAGCTTCAGCGTTGCATACAGGGTGGAAGGCGTAACCACGGCCACGCGCCGGTCGAATGCCTCCTCGAAAATGCCCTGATCGGCCTCGATGGCCATCATGTAGGCTCCCTCGATGGGCACAAACATCAGCACATAGTCCGGCGAATGCACGCCCGGTAACTGATCATAGCGTTTCTCCGCCAGCGCACGGATATGCGCGCGCAGGCTGGCCACATGCGCCTTGATATGGCGCTGCCTGTCATTGTCATTGGCGGCCGATAATGCCCGTTCGTAATCGGTCAGCGAAACCTTGGAATCGATAATCACCTGCTTATCACCCGGCATGTGCACAATCACATCCGGGCGCAGGCGCTTGCCGTCTTCCAGTGTCGTCGAGTCCTCACGCACGAACTCGTGCCCCTCGCGCAGGCCTGAACTTTCAAGGATACGTTCAAGAATCATCTCGCCCCAGTTGCCCTGCGCCTTGCTCTCACCTTTCAGCGCCTGCGTCAGATTCAGCGCATCCTCGCTCATCTGGCGGTTCAGCTTCTCCAGTTGTTCCAGATGCTTCAGCAGCGAGGCTCGCCCCTCGGCATCCCGGATATGCACTTCCTCAACCTTTTGGCGAAAATCGCTCAATTGCTCGCGCACCGGTTTGAGCACCGCATCGAGACTGCTGCGGCTCTGCTCCGTCAATGCCTTGCCCTTTTCCTCAAAGATCCGGTTGGCCAGCAGCCGGAACTCGCTGGAAAGCTTTTCTTTTGCCTCCTCCAGCAACGCCAGCTTCTCGCCTGCTGCCTTGCGTTCACCCTCAAGCTGCGTCTGCAGCGCCTTGATCGCTGAGTGCGCCTCGGAAAGTTCGCCCCTGAGCGCCTCCAGAGCCTGTTCCCTTTCAGCCAGTCTCGCTTTCAGTTCGGCTTCCTGCTTCTCCGCATGTTCCACTCGCGCCTGCATCGCCGTCTGGGCCATCATCTGTTCATTCAGGGCCTGCCTCTGTCTGCGATCATGCATAAACCACAAGCCCAGAATCAGGACAATAACACCACTCATTATCATTTCAGTCGTCATGAATGAACTTCCCGCGCATGCATTTTTTCATCATTGCCTCTTTCCGGGTTAACCGCTCCTGTCCGATCACTATCAACCAACAATGCCAGTGCATTCATGCTACCCGATCACCCCGGCATAACATGACACCTGTCCGTCTGATACCCTCGTGATCAGTGTCGAATATTAACGACACGCTGCAGGCGCTTGCTTCAGCACATCAACATTTCAGCAATTCGCCCACGCAGGCCAGTGCCTCGCCCAGTTTATCAGGTTCCGTACCGCCGGCCATGGCCATATCGGGCTTGCCGCCACCCTTGCCGCCGCAGCGTTGCGCTACCTCGCGCACAAGATTCCCGGCATGGAAGCGATCGGTCAGGTCCTTCGTGACGCCGGCAATCAGCTGCACCTTCTCGCCACGCACCTGACCGAATACAATCACGCCGGACTTGAGCTTGCCCTTGGCCTTGTCCATGAAATCACGCAGATCGGCGATATCCTTCACTTCCGCCGTCAATACACGGATGCCGCTAATCTCCTTAGCCTTCCCGACCAGCTCATCGAGCATGCCCGTAGCGGCTTTGGCCTTGAGCGACTGCAGCGCCTTTTCCGTTTCTTTCAGTTTCTGCTGCAGGGCCGCGATGCTTTCAACAACCTCCTGCGGCCTGACTTTAAGCTGCCCGGCTGCCGCCGCCAGCGTCCCGGCATCGGCGACAAAGCTTTGATAGGCGGCCACGCCGGTCAGCGCCTCGATACGACGCACGCCAGCGGCAATGCCGGATTCGGAGACAATGCGGAACGGGCCGATATCGCCAGTCCGCGCAACATGGGTACCACCGCACAACTCGGTGGACATGCCGGCGGAGACCACCCGCACCTCATCGCTATACTTTTCGCCAAACAGGGCCATGGCGCCGCTGGCCATCGCCTCTTCCTGGCTCATCAGCCGGGTTTCCACGACATCATTGGCCATGATGGCGGCATTGACCGCCGCCTCGATACGTTGAAGTTCTTCATTTGAAACAGACTGGAAATGATTGAAATCAAACCGCAAGCGCTCCGCTGTCACCAATGAGCCGGCCTGTTTGACATGCGTACCCAGCACCTGGCGCAACACCGCATGCATCAGATGCGTGGCCGTATGGTTACGACGAATCGCATCGCGTCGCTCACCATCAACCTTCAAATGCGCGATGCCGCCGCTGCGCACAACGCCCCGACTGACTCTGCCGATATGCACATGCAGATCGGCCAGCATCTTTTTCGTGTCCGTGACCGTAAACTCGCCATCCGCAGTGGTAATGACGCCGGTATCCCCGACCTGGCCACCGGACTCGCCGTAAAACGGGGTCTGGTTGGTGATCAACCAGCCTTCCTCACCCTCTTCAAGCACATCCACGGCCTCACCATCACGAATCAGGCCGCTGATTGCGCCTTCGGCCTCCAGCGTCGTATAGCCGAGAAATTCGGTTGGCCCGTACTGTTCACGCAATTCAAACACTGCCGCGGGCAGCGCCGCCTCACCGCTGCCGCCCCAGGCGGCTCGGGCACGCGCCCGCTGCTTCTCCATACAGGCCTCAAAGCCTTGCATATCCAGCCGGATATCGCGCCCTTTCAGGATGTCCGCCGTCAAATCGGTGGGAAAGCCATAGGTATCGTACAGGGTGAACAGGGTCTGACCGGGAATTGTGCCTCCGCAGCCGGCATCGGCCGCAGCCTGTTCCACCAGCCTGAGTCCTTTGTCCAGGGTTTTGATGAAGCGCTCTTCCTCGATGCGAATCACCTGCTCGATATTGGCCTGGTTCTCCTTGAGCTCCTGAAAATGCGCCCCCATCTCGCGCACCAGCGCATCCACCAGGCGGTAGATAAAGGCTTCCTTCATGCCCAACAGGCGTCCGTGACGGCAGGCGCGACGCAGAATGCGGCGCAGGACAAAGCCGCGCCCTTCATTCGATGGCAAGACGCCATCGGCCAGCAGAAACGACACCGAGCGCAGATGGTCTGCCAACACACGCAGGGACACATCCCGTTCACGATCCTCACCGAAACGCACACCGGTCACCTCGCAGGCGGCAGCAATCAGGGACCGAAACAGGTCGATATCATAATTGTTGTGCACGCCCTGCATCACGGCTGCAATGCGTTCCAGCCCCATGCCGGTATCCACGCTGGGTCGGGGCAATGGCGTCAGCCCCCCCTCCTCGTCGCGGTTGTATTGCATGAACACCAGATTCCAGATTTCGACAAAACGGTCGCCATCTTCCTCCGCCGTACCCGGAGGTCCGCCCCAAACCCCGGGGCCGTGATCGAAAAAGATTTCCGAGCACGGGCCGCAGGGGCCGGTGTCACCCATGGACCAGAAGTTGTCCTTGGCGCCGATGCGCGCAATGCGATCTTCGCCAATGCCGATTTCATGGCGCCATATATTATAGGCCTCGTCATCTTCCTCGAAGACCGTGACAAACAGCCGTGCCGAATCAAGCTGCAGGATTTCGGTCAGGAATTCCCAGGCATAGGCAATGGCCTCATGCTTGAAATAGTCGCCGAAGGAAAAATTGCCCAGCATCTCGAAAAACGTGTGATGCCGCGCCGTATGGCCGACATTTTCCAGGTCGTTGTGCTTGCCGCCGGCACGCACGCATTTCTGACTGCTGGCAGCCTTCACATAGGGGCGCGTTTCATCGCCCAGGAACACATGCTTGAACTGCACCATACCGGCATTGGTGAACATCAGCGTCGGATCGCCATGCGGCACCAGAGAAGTTGACGGAACAACGGTGTGGCCCTTGTCGGCAAAATAATCGAGAAACGTTTTACGAATTTCCGATGTCTTCATGTATCCCCTCATCCGGCCGGAGTTCATTATCCGGCAGTTCGTTCATCACCCGCAGAATCGTAGCAGTATCGAAGCCCTTGTTCCGTAAAAAACGCACCTGTCGTCGCCATATACGTGCATCCTGCCGACGCCGTGCCTGCGGATCGCGCCGGATCAGCAAATCACGACACGCCTGTTCCGCATCGAATACGCGCTCCGTTTCCTGCAAGACCTCGTGCAAAACGTCGTCATCCACGCCCCGTTGCCGCGCACGATATGCCGCCACGCGGGGTGTTTCCCCCTTGCGTATGCGACTGCGCAAAAACGACTCGGCAAAACGCCGTTCGCTGAGATAGCCGGCTTCGCGCAACTGCCTTAGTACGTCCTCGACCGTATCTTTCGCGAAGCCCTTATCCTGCAATCTGTGCCGCAACTCGGCGGCACAGTATTCACGCATGCCAAGCAGACGCACAGCGAACTGCCAGGCATCGGGATCGATCTTACTGCTCAGCCGCGGCCTCGCTGTTGTCGGTCAGCCCCAGCTTCTGGCGTACGGACAATTCAATTTCCTCCAGCATCTCCGGATGTGCTTTCAGGAAGTTGATTGCATTATCACGCCCCTGACCGATGCGTTCAGTGCCATAGGCATACCATGCGCCGCTCTTGTTAACAAAGCCGTATTTGACGCCCATATCGAGAACTTCTCCGGCATGGGAAATGCCCTCGCCATACATGATGGAAAACTCGGCCTGCCGGAACGGCGGTGAAACCTTGTTTTTCACGACCTTGACCCGGGTCTCATTGCCCAGCACCTCATCGCCCTTCTTGATCGCGCCGGTACGGCGCACATCCAGACGAATGGAGGCATAGAACTTCAGCGCATTACCACCGGTGGTCGTTTCGGGATTGCCGAACATCACGCCGATCTTCATGCGAATCTGGTTGATAAAGATAATCATCGTCTTCGAGCGGGAAATCGAACCGGTCAGCTTGCGCAGCGCCTGACTCATCAGCCTGGCCTGCAGTCCCATGTGCGAATCGCCCATATCCCCGTCCAGCTCGGCGCGTGGCGTCAGTGCGGCCACCGAATCCACAACGATGATATCCAGCGCACCGGAACGGGTCAGCATATCGACAATCTCCAGCGCCTGCTCGCCCGAGTCCGGCTGCGAGACCAGCAGGTCTTCAACATTGACGCCCAGCTTTTCCGCATAGACCGGATCCAGGGCATGCTCCGCATCGACAAATGCGGCCGTACCGCCCTGCCGCTGCGCCTCGGCCACGGCATGCAGGGCCAGTGTCGTCTTGCCGGAGGATTCCGGCCCGTAAATCTCGATTACCCGTCCGCGCGGATAACCGCCGACGCCGAGTGCCGCATCCAGCGCCAGACTGCCGCTGGGAATCACATCAACGGCCACCTTGCTCTGGTCGCCCAGACGCATCACCGTTCCCTTACCGAACTGACGCTCAATCTGGCTCAGTGCCGTTTCCAGCGCCTTGGATTTATCAGACATTTGTGTCTCCTTCAATATCAAACTCTTGCACACAGGCATAGCGGGCGCCCTCGGGGCGCAACCATGAACGAAACAGGCATAACCGCGTCGGCCTCCATATCATAGGCGGAAGCTCCGGCATCTGCCGCCACTGCTCGGGCGTAAACGGCGCCGGATTTTCCCTGCCGGCCCGGGCCAGAGTAATATGTCCGCGGAAAGGCTCCTCCCTTGCGCTGCGCTTGCGAAGCGTAGCATGCCCGGCCTGCCTGCAACAACGGGCAAGTTGCTTCAGTCGCCCGGGCTGGGCGGCATCATCCACGCCGATCCAGAATGTACGTGGCCGGGCCGGACGGGGAAACACGCCAACATCCGAAAAGTGCAGAACCGGCGCAACACATGGCAAGACATACTCTTGCAAGGCATCGCCCAGAACATCGCATGTCTGATCGCTCACCTCACCGTAAAAAGCCAGCGTCAGATGCCAGTTGCGTTCAGGTATCACGCGCCACGCATGGGGATTCAGCGCCTCCATCGCTTGTCGTTGCCATTCGACAAGCGCCTCTCGCACATGCAACGGTATCTCCAGCGCCACAAACAACCGCATCGCCTGCCTCCGGCCATGTGCAGCGCACATGACTCAGGAAACGTAGAAAGTCACCGCCCAATATTCAAGCCTCGGATACGGACAGATCCCGGAACCCGTCCCGGGCCCGGCCACTCATTGACAATACGGTTTATGCGTGAACAAAGCTGTCGATTGCACAGGCCAAACGGTCCGGATCAGACAAAGGCGTATAACAATGCGGTGACAGGCGGACACCGCCGCCACGACAGGCACAGATGATATCCTGACGCATGAGATGGCGCACCAGGGCCTGGTGGGCGGCCAGGTCCCGGCCACGCACGCGAAACGTCACGATACCGGCGCCTCGCTCCGGCTGCGGCGGAGAAAGCAATTGCCAGTCATCACGGTCCGCAATCCAGTGCCGCAATTGCCGCGCCTTTTCCAGCACCAGACCCTCGACCTTCGCCATACCAACATCCTGCAACAGCGACAGACTGGCCTCCAGCGCATATATTCCTGCCATGTTCGGGCTGCCCGGCTCAAAACGCCGCGCCGATGTTGCCGCCTGCCAGTCCCTGCGATCAAAATCACCGGCCTCGGCGGTCATATGCCAGCCGTATTGCAGCAGGCGCAAACGGTCACGCGCGGCAGGCGTACTGTAAAAGACGGCCAGCCCCTCCGGCCCGAGCATCCATTTATGTCCATCGGCCACGACAAAATCCGCCAGGCATTCCTGTGCATCGAACTGCAGGGCGCCGAGATGCTGAATTGCATCCACACAAAACAGAACCCCCTGTGCGCGGCAGGCTTGTCCAAGGCGCCGGATATCCAGGCGCAGACCATTGCCGAATTGCACGGAGCTTATGCTGAGCAGACGCGTGCGTGCATCCATAAGATTCAACAACTGCTGCTCGGGATCGTCATGCGCAAGATCCGCATAACGCACGCTCACGCCCTGATCCGCCAGTGATTCCCAGACAATCCGATTGGAGGGAAACTCCTGTTTGCTGATGACGATATTATCGCCCGGCTGCCAGTCCAGCCCATAGGCAATCAGCGACAGCCCTTCCGAGGTATTCTTCACCAGCGCAATATCATCGATATGCGGCGCCCCCAGCAGTCGCCGCAAACGCTGACGCAGGCGATGCTCCGTTCCCAGCCAGCGCGGATAATCGGCAGCCCCCTGACGCATATTTTCCTCGGCAAAGGCCTGCACCTTCCGGGCCGTCCGTCGGGGCCAGACACCAACCGCGGCATGATTAAGATATTGCAGGCCCTCACGTAACGGAAATTCATCCGCCAGAGAAAATGACATCGGCATGTCTCCTGACGAAGCTACAGCAATGGCGCAATCACCAGCGAAACAATCGCCATGACATTGATCAGAATATTCATCGACGGGCCGGAAGTGTCCTTGAACGGATCACCCACCGTATCCCCCACCACGGCAGCCTTGTGCACTTCCGAGCCCTTGCCGCCCAGATTGCCCTGTTCGATATATTTCTTGGCATTATCCCAGGCACCGCCCGCATTGGCCATCATCAGCGCCAGCAATACACAGCATACCAGCGCGCCGGCCAGCATGCCCCCCAGCGAAGCCGCGCCCAGAGAGAAGCCGACGACGACCGGTGCGGCCACGGCCAGCACTCCCGGCAGTACCATTTTCTTCAGTGCCGCCGTCGTGGCAATATCCACACAACGTGCATGATCAGGCTTTGCCGTACCTTCCATCAAACCGGGAATTTCATGAAACTGGCGGCGGATTTCCTTAATCATGGCAAATGCCGCATCCCCCACAGCCGTCATGGTCAACGAGGCGACCAGAAACGGAAAAATCCCGCCGATGAACAGTCCAATCAATACCAGCGGCTCATTCAGGTTCAGGGAAAACTCCGGATGATGCAGGGAGATGGTTTCGACAAAGGCCGCAATAATGGCCAGCGCTGCCAGCGCCGCCGCACCAATGGCAAAGCCCTTGCCAATGGCTGCCGTTGTATTGCCCAGTTCATCCAGTGAATCCGTGATTTTTCTGGTTTCTGCCCCCATGCCCGCCATTTCGGCAATGCCGCCGGCATTATCCGCAACCGGCCCGTAAGCATCGATGGCCATGGTAATGCCTACCGTCGCCAGCATGCCTACGGCGGCAATGCCCACGCCATAGATGCCGGCCAGCGTTGTCGATACAAAAATAATCATGGCGACAGTCAATACCGGCACCACGACCGACTGCATACCCACAGCCAGTCCCGAAATCATCACCGTTGCAGGCCCGGTTTCACCGGCAGCGGCGATATCGCGTACAGGCTTGCCGCCAGTATAATATTCCGTAATCACGCCGATAATAATACCACCGATGGCACCGGCCACGATGGCACCCCAGACTGAGCTTGCCACCCCGACCATGCCAACCAGGAAAAAACCCAGCACGATAAACAAAACCGATGCGCCAATGGTGCCGATGCGCAACGCCAGTTCGGGCTGCTGAGAGGATGAAAGCCTGACCAGCCCGATACCCAGCATGGAACAGATCAGCCCCAGTGAGGCCAGTGCCAGTGGCAAAAACATCAATGTCTGGCGCTGCCCCAACGGATCGAGCACATCAGCCGCCATCGTTGAAGCCATGGCAATGGTGGCAATCATGGCACCACAATACGACTCAAAAATATCCGAGCCCATCCCCGCCACATCACCGACATTATCGCCGACATTATCAGCAATAACACCGGGGTTACGCGGATCATCTTCCGGAATCCCGGCTTCCACCTTGCCTACCAGATCGGCGCCGACATCGGCACTCTTGGTGAAAATACCACCGCCGACACGGGAAAACAGTGCCACGGATGATGCTCCCATGCCAAAGCCATGAATGGCATGAGCCGTTTCCGGATCGCCACCGAAAAACAGGTACAGGGTTCCCAGCCCCAGCAAGCCAAGGGAGGCTACCGTAAGCCCCATGATCGAACCGCCATAAAAGGAAATGGTCAGTGCCGAGGCCGCGCCTTCATTCCGGGCTGCCGTTGCCGTCCGCACATTGGCCTTGGTGGCTGCAAACATGCCACAATAACCGGCCAGCGCCGAGGAAAACGCCCCGACCAGAAATGAAATCGTGGTATGCAGGCCAAGACTCAGGGACAGCAATACCGCCACCACCAGGACAAAAACGGCCAGAATCGAATACTCCCGTTTAAGAAATACCATTGCCCCCAGATGAATGGCCTGTCCGATCTCCGCCACACGCCCGCTCCCTTCCGGATAGCGCAGGACAATGCGGTACAGTAACCATGCACCAACAAGCCCTGTAATCCCCAACAGTACCGGTATCGCCGTATGCGTCATAACCCCTCCCTCTGTCTCTGACGATCAAAAAAGGCGGACACCATGTAGTGCCCGCCTGTTTGAGATTTCAGTTGCCCTGAAAGCGGGCAATGGAATCGGCAATCTCCTGTTTGGCCGTGGCTGCATTCCGCCAGCCAACGACCTTCACCCATTTACCGGATTCCAGATCCTTGTAATGCTGAAAAAAGTGCTGAATCTGATCGAGCAGGAAACGCGGCATATCCTCAGGCCCCTGCACATGATCATAGACCGGCTTGAGCTTGGAAACAGGAACCGCCAGCACCTTGGCGTCCAGTCCTTTCTCGTCTTCCATCAGCAACACACCCACCGGACGGCAATTGATCACGCAACCAGTAATCAGGGAAAACGTGGATACCACCAGCGCATCCACGGGGTCTCCGTCTTCGGACAGGGTATTCGGTACAAAGCCGTAATTGCTCGGATAGTGCATGGCTGTATGCATAAAGCGATCAACGAAAAAGGCTCGTGAGTCCTTGTCCAGCTCATACTTGACCGGATCCGCATGCTGCGGCACCTCGATAATTACATTAATATCTTCCGGCGGGTTATTGCCGGGTGGGATTTTATCAATATCCATATCTACTCCTCGGGTTTATTCCCAATAAAACGATTCAGCGGCCATTGTAGGCAATCAGGGGTACGGCACAAGCCGGCGTTCGACAATGCTTTCAAAACCGAATAACCGGAAGCTTTTATTTCGCATCAGGCATGGCCTTCCCTCCATATGCAGGCTAGCTTTACCTCACATGATTATCGTATCGATTCGTGAACAGATGCTCATCCATCGTCGGCGCAGTGGCGTGCGCTATGCCTATCCGGTATCCACGGCACGTGCCGGCATCGGCAATCTGCGTAACAGTTTCCGCACACCGACCGGCCGTCATCGTATCCATGCCAAAATCGGCGCGGGCATGCCTGTTCGCACCGTATTCCGCGCCCGCCAGCCGATAGGATTATATGAAGACCTGCAGGACGGGCAGGCACACGACTGGATTCTGACACGTATTCTCTGGCTGACCGGCTGCCAGACCGGCATCAATCGGCGTGGTGTTCATGATACGCGCAGTCGCTATATCTATATCCACGGCACTGACGAGGAAACATGCATCGGCACCCCCGCCTCACACGGCTGCATACGCATGCGCAATGAAGATATTGTGGAATTATTCGAGCACTGCCGCGTCGGAGAATCAGTGCTTATTCGTCCCTGAGCATATAATGCCGGCTCAGGCCCACCACGGCGGCAGGCAGGACCAGCAAATTCAGTACTGGCACCATCAACATCAGGGCGGCAATGCCGCAAAAGCCGATATAAAACCAGCGGTGCTGTTGCAATTCCTGTTTGCGCTGTTCCCAGCCCCAGCCACGTCGCGATGCCGGCGCATCCATGATTTCAAAGCCGAGCAGACGCAGTCCCGCATAAGCCCACAGGGCACTGGCCAATGCCGTTCCGATTACGGGAATCAGCAACAGCAGCAACGAACCCAGCGCATAAGGCAGAAACTGCAATAACGGCATCACGATATTGCCCAGACTTCGCGCAGCCTGCTGCCACCATGCCCCTGCCTCCCCTGTTTCCGCGCGACCATCCGTGCGTGCACTGAGTGTATCCAGCCAGCCGGCAGCAATGACCGAGGCCAGCGTCATATAACTGAGCGCGCCGACAACAAGGGCCATCAGGGTGGAAAACAGCCAGACCAGCCACTCCAGTACACTGACATACCAGGCATCCCCGGCCGGAATAAACTGTTCCATCAACGTTGAGGATAGCCAGAACGAGCCGGCGGAAAGCAGCAGCATCAACAGCAGCAGCACGCCGATCATTTGCCACAGCACGCTGCGCAGATGCGCTTCGGCCAGCAGCATTTTCAAACCACCGATATAGGCCAGCATTCCCTGAAACATATGCCTTACCCCTTATCTTCCCTGCAGATCGGCAATCACCCGCTCCGCCGCCGCAACATCGCTCTCATCAACCAGCAGGCGCGGCGCAAACATGTCACCAACCGGAATCAATGCATTGACGGCCTCGCCCTCAAGCCTGAAGGCAATATGCCGCACCTCCAGCTCGGCGCATACCAGCCGCAACAGCAGCACATCCTCGCAGCACAGCACTTCCTTCATCTGCGTACACTATCCCGGATATTTGACGAAATCAGCAGTGACCTGCACTTGTGACCTGCACTTGACTGCACAGACACAACATGAAGATTGCGCGCATGTCCGAATCATATCTTCCCGCTGAAATACCCGTCGATATCGATTTTCTGCAACAGATGCTGAACCATATGTTGCCGGCCCGGGCCGATGATGGCGACCTTTATCTGGAACGCCATATCGCCGAATCCCTCGCACTGGAGGAAGGACGCGTCAAACACATCTCCGCCAGTACCCGGCAGGGACTGGGGGCTCGTATCATTCAGGGCGAGGCCAGCGGCCATGCCTGCACCGATCAGCTTGATCCCGCAGCATTGCAGGATACTGCGGCCGCAGCCAGGGCCATCATCACCTCCGGCGGAGCGCATGCTCCGGTCCGTATCCGCCCTGCCGATTCACCCCGTCAGCTCTATACCCGGGAAATACCGGCTGCCGGCGTCGATCTGCAACAACGCAAGCAATTGCTTGCGGAACTCGATGCACTGGCCAGAAGCATGGATTCGCGTGTAAGCCAGGTCTTTGCCAATATCGCCTACTCCTGGTCCGATATTCATATCATCCGTCACGATGGCTGTCATCTGCATGACCGGCGGCCTCTGGTTCGACTGAATGTATCTGTAGTCGTCGAACAAAACGGACGGCGGGAAACCGGCAGCAGTGGCGGCGGCGGCCGTTTCACACTGCAGGAACTCATTGATTCGGAACAGGCCGAACATTTTGTACGCGAAGCGGTGCGCATGGCCCTGCTGAATCTGGATGCGCAGGCTGCACCGGCCGGCCCCATGCCCGTAGTGCTCGGGCCCGGCTGGCCGGGCATTCTGCTGCATGAAGCCATCGGGCACGGACTGGAAGGCGACTTCAATCGCAAGGGCACCTCCATTTTTTCCGGCAGGATGGGACAACGCGTGGCCGCTCCCGGCGTCACTGTCATTGATGACGGAACCATTGCGCAACGGCGCGGCTCGCTGAATTTCGATGATGAAGGTACCGGCAGCCAGCGCACGGTGCTGATCGAGGACGGCATCCTTACAGGCTATCTGCTGGATCGTCAGAACGCCCGGCTGATGGGCTTGCAATCGACCGGCAACGGACGTCGGGAATCCTATGCACATCCGGTACTACCGCGCATGACCAACACGTTCATGCTGGGAGGCCGGGAACAACCCGAAACCATCCTCAACAGCCTGGAAAAAGGTATCTATGCCGTCAATTTCGGTGGCGGACAGGTGGATATTACTTCAGGCAAGTTTGTCTTCACCACGTCTGAGGCCTATTACGTGGAAAATGGCGTGATTCAATACCCGGTCAAGGGGGCCACACTGATCGGTTCGGGCCATGAAGTGCTGCAGAAAATTTCCATGATCGGTAATGATCTTGCCCTTGATTCCGGCGTCGGCACCTGCGGCAAGGCAGGACAAAGCGTACCGGTTGGCGTCGGCCTGCCAACGATTCGCATCGACGAACTGGTTGTCGGAGGAACACAGGTTTAGTTATGAACATGAATACACCGGACATTCAGGCTCAACAGGCGGTCGAATATGCATGCGAACTGGGCGCGGCATCCGCCGATGCCGTGGCCATCTGCACGGCGGATACTTCCGTAGCGGTTCGCCAGGGGAAAGTAGAATCCATTGAACGCGATCAGGGCAACGGCATCGGCCTGCGCGTGTTTATCGACACGCCCAAAGGCCCCGCCTTCGCCACCGCCTCGACCTCGGACCTGTCTGCCGCAGGCATTCGCGCCCTGGCCGAGCAAACCCTGGCCATGGCGCGTATTTCCGAAGCCGATCCCGATGCCGTGCCCCCGCTGGGCGCCGATCATCCCGATGCACAGGCATTGCAGCAATGGAATGAGCAGCATGCCACTGAACGCGAACCATGGCAGCTGGACAAGGCCCGCAATGCCGCGCTGGAATGCGAAGCCATTGCCCGCCAATACGATCCGCGCATCACAAATTCCGAGGGTGCCGATGCCGGCTTCGGGGTTTCCGATGTGGCCTATGCCTCTTCCGATGGCTTTGCCGCTGCCTACAGCAAGTCGTCGGCTTCATTAAGCATTTCGGTTATCGCCGGCAGCGGCGATGATATGCAGCGTGATTATGCCTGGCACAGGGCAAGCGGGCATGAAGCCCTGCGCACGGCGGCAGAACTCGGCCGGGAAGCGGCCGGTCGTGCCGTGCGAAAACTTGGTGCCGGTGATATGCCGAGTGCGGCCATGCCGATCATCTTTGAACCGCGTGTGGCCACATCACTGCTCGGCCACCTGAAATCGGCCATTAACGGTCGCGCCGTTTTGCAGCAGCGCTCCTTTCTGGCGCAATCACTGCATGAACGGATTTTCCCGGCCGGCTTTGACGTTGTCGATAACCCTGACCATATCCAGGGCCTGGGCAATCGCCTGTTTGACGGAGAAGGCACGCGCTGTCAGCGCTGCCGGCTGGTCGAGGATGGCGTGTTGCAAATGTTTCTTGCCGATCGCTATGCGGCCCGACGCCTGGGGTTACCCGCCCGGGGCCATGCACAACGCGGACTGACCGGTGATATATCCATCGGCACATCCAACCTGATCTGTGCATCAGGGCATATGACACAACAGGAAATTCTGGCCGAAATCGGCAATGGCCTGCTGGTGACCGAACTGATCGGCTTTGGCGTCAACGGCGTTACCGGCGATTATTCGCGTGGCGCCGCCGGCCTGCTGATTGAGAACGGCGAAATATCACGCCCGGTACAGGGCATTACCATTGCTGGTCAGTTGCCGAAGATGTTTGCTAGCATCACGCATCTTGGCAGTGATCTGACATGGTTCGGCAATATCGCCGCCCCGACCATCGCAATCGAAGGCATGACCATTGCCGGCAACAACCAGGAGTAAACAATGACATACGATGTATACGGCGTGGGCAATGCCATCATGGATCTGCAGGTACGGTGCGATGATGCCTTCCTGAGCGCCAACGGCATTGACAAGGGAATCATGACGCTCACCGACCCGGAGCGGCAGCAGGCCATCCTGCATGCGCTTGCCGGACATCAGATTCACTACTGTTCGGGAGGCTCCGCGGCCAATACCATCGTCGGCATTGCCGACCTTGGCGGCAAAACGGCCTATGCGGGAAAAACCGGACGGGATGATTTCGGCCGTCGTTATCTTGATGAAATGCGCAAGCTTGATATCGCCATTGAGGTCGCCGCCGATGATGGTGATACAGGCACCTGTGTCGTCCTGATCACGCCTGATGCACAGCGCACGATGCTCACCCATCTCGGCATTTCCGCCACCCTGAGCGAAGCCGACATACGCGAAGAAGATATCGCCCGTTCACAATACGTCTATGTCGAGGGGTATCTGTTTGCCGGGGACAGCACCAAAGCCGCCGCCCTGAAAGCCATCGAACTGGCCAGAAAAAACGGAGTGAAGATTGCCCTGACGATTTCCGATCCGTTTCTTGTCGATCTGTGCCGGGACAGCTTTATGGAACTGATCGAGGGCCCGGTCAATCTGCTGTTCTGCAACGAACAGGAAGCTCAGGCGCTGACCGGCTGTGCCGATCCGATTGATTGCGCCCATGCCATCCACCGGCACTGCGACAATGTTGCCCTGACGCTGGGCAAAAACGGCTCCATTATTATGCATAAGGGCGAGGCCTTCCCCGTTGAGGGCGTCAGTGTCGATGCCATTGATACGACAGGAGCCGGCGATATGTATGCCGCCGGCGTCCTCTACGGTATTACCCATGGACTGGGCTGGCAGAAAGCCGGCCATCTGGGCAGCCATGCCGCAGCCCAGATCGTTTCCCGGCTGGGTGCCCGCCTGCCGCGCCGCTATACGCATGATGAAATCAAGGCCCTGCTGGATTGAACGATGTCCACAACCATCCGTGAAATTCTGAAGTTCAACCAGGAATGGTCAGCGCAAATACAGCGGGAACAGCCTGATTTTTTCGAACGCCTGGCCAAAAAGCAGAAACCGGAACTGCTGTGGTTCGGTTGTTCGGATTCACGCGTCGGCCCCGATCAGTTAACCGGCCTGCCGCATGGCTCCATTTTTGTTCACCGCAATATCGGCAATATCTTCGCTACCAATGACCTGAACAGTCTGGCCGTGCTGGAATATGCCGTGGATGAACTGAAAGTTCCGAATATCGTTGTCTGCGGTCATTATGGTTGCGGCGGCGTCCATGCCGCACTGGAACACAGCGGCATTCAACCGGTTGATTTATGGCTGGATCAGATTCGTTTTATTTACAACCGTCATGCCGACAAACTGGAGCATCTTTCCAAGGACGAGCAATGGAAACGACTGACCGAGTATAATGTCATCGCCCAGGTTCATAATATCTGCCGCAGTACGATTGTGCGTGAGGCATGGAAACGCGGGCAGACCCTTGCCGTCCACGGCGTCATTTATGATATTCACGACGGTTTGCTCAAACCACTGGGTATCGAATTCCGTTCATTTGATGACTGGAAGGAAGATCGTCTGTCCAGCCATTTCAGCTGACGCGCTCAGAATTCAGCCAGCCGCCGGATTCTGGCGTCCGCGGCGCGCAGGTTGCGGCTGATATCGTGCCCTAGCGCCATCAACAAACGCAAACCGATGTCGGGATACTGTGCACACAGCTTTTTCAGCTTCCGGTGTGTCAGTATCGCAACCTCACATTCGCGCACCACTCTGGCTTCCGCTGTTCGCGGCCCCGGATTGAGAAATGCGATTTCACCAAAGGCCATGCCCGGACCATAGCGAGCCACGCTCACCCCCTTTTTGCGTTTGCCCGGAATCAGAACCTCGATATCTCCGCTCAGCACCACAAACAATTCATCGCCAGCATCATGATAATGAAAAATATACGCATCGGCAGCATAATGACGCCGTGAAAAATAGGACTGCACAATCTTCTTTTCTTCCGCGGTAAAATCCCGCAGCACATCGCTCTCGCCCAGCGGCATGGAAAATTCGGCTTCAGGACGGGCAAAGCCCAGTTGCTGCAGCAACTGATCCTCGGCATATTCAAGGGCGGCATCCGAATCCCTGAACGTATGCAGGCGCACATTTTCATGGTACGGAATCATGCGCTCATGGCGATGCCCCTTGCGCTTTACCAGGCCCATGGACTTTGGCACATGGGTCAGCAACAGCTCGCCTCCGCGCGCCTGCATCATGCCGCACATATGCTCAATCATACGCACCCCGGTCAAATCTACCTGATTCAGCCGACGCATATCGAGAATAATATAACGCGCATGTCCGAGATCGTGGGTCATTTGTTCGAGCAGATCATCCGCCGTGCCAAAAAACAGGGTTCCCTTCAACACATATCCGACAATACCCTGCGCATGTTCGTGCAATGCCTGTCGTTCCTCATGGCTGCGCCGCCGCATGGAGGTTCGATCCTGCAAATCCCAGCGATAAAGAATAATGGATGCCCTGGCCTGGTTGCGAATAAACTCAATCGCGGCCAGGGCCACCCCCAGCCCGACCGCCGTCATCAGGTCCAGCCATAGCGTTACGATGATCACAGCCAGGGCAATCCCGGCATCCACGCGCGCACGCGGCGTACGCAACCAGAGCAGAATATCACGATCCAGCATGCCGAAAATGGCGATATAGAGAATAATACCGGACAGCACACTGACCGGCAGCAGCGCTGCGACACCGCCGAACAGCGCAATAAACGAAAAGATCATGATCCCTGAGACCAAACC
>WFNX01000080.1 GCA_015488375.1 Mariprofundaceae bacterium
CACTTGAAGGTTGCTCATCGAAACATTGCCACGCTGAACCGGCAGGCAATGCGAAATCTTCTCGTATTGTTCAGTAGTTAGCTCCATTTGCGCATACTACACCAGTTTGCACGTAGTGTGAACAGGCCCTAGTTGGTGGATGGCGCCTGGGTGCAAGTGCGACTCTGGTTCCTCGATGGCAATTATTGACGCTCCAGGATGCCTTAATTTGTTTTTCAATAATCCTAGTGCGGCAAGGCTTTTTACACCATCACCTTTGTATTCAATATTTGTCGGCGTTCCATCGTCAATTATTACATTGAATTCACGTCTCACGCCGTAGCGCCGACTAGTTTCTGGTATTTCTATTTGAACGTTCTTTATGGTTGGCAGGAATTCCGTTAAAGGCTCTTGTATTCGACGGGCCAGATCTTCCAACACTGGCTGCTGTAAGTCTTGAATAACCGCCAAAGCATTTTGATATCTCTCATTTCTCTCAAGAATTCGAAGTTCTTGCGATAGCATGCGACTTACGACCTCGATCGCCTCTCTGTCAGTTCGTACTGCAGGGATGTAATTAAAGTAAATGCGTCTGGCAACAAACTCCGATATTTTTCTGGATTTTGATGCGAGTGATTTCGTATTTTTTCCTGGTTTTCTTAAATTTATCTGAGCTTCATTCTCTTTTCCGATTTTGATCTCTAGCGGCAGAGTCCCATTCAAGCTGGAGCCAATCTCTTTCTTAAACTCTTCAATTTCAGGTTGATCCAGCAAGAACTCCATTTTGAAAATAGTCTGAGTTGATGAGCGCCTATTTTGAAACTGGATTGGAAAATCTCGACTCCAGAAATAGCTTTCTTGAGAGCTTCGATACGGTCTGCGTATAGCTGAGCGTTCGTCACGGGCGTGCATTTGCAACAGCTCCATCGCAACTTGGAGTGCCTTCAGTAGATTGGATTTTCCTTCGTTATTCTTTCCGATCAACACAGTGGTGTCGGAAACCGCAACCTTATGGGCAGAGGTGATACTTCTGAAGTTGGTGACTGAAAAATTCGTCAATCGCACGTTCTAAGGCCTATCTTTTTGCAGCTAACGACCAGCATTTTGTTAGAACTTTCATTGACCTAGCCAAGCAAAAAATGACTCGTTTGCCCAACCACCCGAAGGCATTGAAGGACGTGACGGCCTTGAAGGCCTCGATGGTCTGGACGGACGTGATGGTCTTGATACTCGTGAAGCCCTTGATGGTCTCGAAGGACGAGATGTACCTTTTACTGCTTCTTTTGGGTTCCAAGCCACAGGCTGCCCTGACTGGTTTAAACAAAGCAAACCATTTACAGGGCCAAGCCAATTTCCAGTCTCACTAGACCAAGCATGTCCATTCCTAACATAAGCAACCCAATTCATATCTGTATCGAAGATATGAGCATTAGGCTTTATCCATCCGACTAAATCACAATCTTTATCAAACAATGGAAATAGCATTTCTTCTCCTTGAAGTTCTAACAATCCGAATGTGAGGGATGCAATGTCCTCATAAGCGTTTTATGTTTTACGTATATGGATAAAACTTCCCCCATATTGCGTAACCAGCAATGAAAGAGGAACAAGATGTTTTTCAGTCATGATGCAGCCTCCCCGCCCGATGGCAGGGTCAATCATGGAGAAACTCCGGACATCTCGCAAGCGATCCATGGCGAAAAAGGAGCCATGCCTGACTGCTGTTTTTGTATGGATGACTGGCTTATGGCGCGTAAAGCAAGGGGCTGTCTTCCCGGTATTTATCAGGGGGCGGCCAGTTCCTCGATGGAGGCGAGCGACGGGAACCATTCAATCAGCCATGCCGAAACAATGCTGAAGCTGCCCAGGAAGATCATGATGCCGACCAGCATCAACAGGATGCCGGAAAGACGCTCTACGGTGTTCAGATGCGATTGAAATTGCCGGGACCAGCGCAAAAAGGCATCGGTCATCAACGCGGCAAGCAGGAACGGAATACCCAGGCCCAGCGAATAGACGGCCAGCAGGGCGATGCCGCGCATCAGTTCGGCCTGTACACCGGCAATGGCCAGAATGGCGCCGAGGATCGGGCCGACACAGGGGGTCCAGCCAAAGGCGAATGCCGCTCCCAGCACCATGGCGCCGATGCCGTGTCTGGCATTGATGCCCGAGGTTTCAAAATGTGCATCCATCATCAGCAGCGGAATGCGGATGATGCCGGTGTAATGCAGGCCAAATACGAAAATAATGATGCCGGCAACCTTGGCCAGTAACGACAGATGGGCAAGCAGCCATTGCCCGATCAGTGAGGCCGAGGCTCCCAGCGCGATAAAGACCAGGCTGAAGCCGGCAATGAACCATAATGACTGAATAATGGCCCGCTTGCGCGTTTTGCCGTGATCGGCCTGGCGCAATTCATTGACGGACACGCCGGAAATATAGGAAAGATAGGCCGGCACCAGCGGCAGTACGCAGGGGGAAAGGAAGGATAGCAGGCCTGCCAGCAGGGCGCCGGCAAAAGTCACTTCAATCAAGGGATGCTCCTGTGATGGTTATCAGTCATGGGTCTGCCCTGCTGCCGGATGCTTACGCGCGGAGGTCTGGGCTTCAACCCATGCGGCATAGTCGCGGGTGCTGTTCAGTTGCTGTACCACGATTTCGGGCAGTTCATAGGGATGGGCCTGTTGCAGCCAGTCGCACAATGCCGTTACGCTGCTCAGGGATGTCTTGATGGTCAGCCGGATTTCTGTCGCGGTTTCGCATGCATCCTGCCAGCGATAGACCGAGGTGATGTCCGGATCAATCTGGACACAGGCCGCCAGATGCTCTTCCACCATCGCATGGGCCAGTGCCCCGGCTGCTTTTCGATCATTGAGGGTGGTTTGAATAACGGCAATGACGGCATCCATGCACAGGATACTAGCCTGTCGGGAAGGTTGAGCAATGATATCGCTTATGCTAGGAATCTTGGCCGCGAGGATATGGAGGGCGATATGGATGAAACGATTACCAGTGTACTGGATGAGCAGCGAAAATTTGAGCCGCCCCATGATGCGGGGGCGAACATTCCTTCGTTTGCGGCATACCGGCAATGGTGCAGGCGCTTTGCCGAGGATGCGGATGGAACCTGGCGCGAGCTGGCGCGGGAGCATCTGCAATGGCAAAAGCCGTTTACACGGGTGCTGAACCGGGAACATCCGCCGTTTTTTACCTGGTTTGAGGATGGCTGCCTGAATGTGTCGGAAAACTGTCTGGATCGACATGTTGCCGACGGCAACGGCGAGCGGACGGCCATCATCTGGGAGGGCGAGCCGGGCGATGTGCGGCGTATCAGTTATCGGGAATTGTTGTCCGAGGTTTGTCGCGCGGCGAATGCGTTAAGGCAGCTTGGCATTGAAGCCGGCGACCGGGTGGTGATCTATATGCCGATGATTCCCGAGGCGGCGGTGGCGATGCTGGCCTGTACACGAATCGGAGCCGTGCATTCAGTGGTGTTCGGCGCATTTTCCGCGCAGGCGTTAAGGGATCGTATCGAGGATGCCGAGGCAAAGCTGGTGATCACGGCAGATGGCGGCTGGCGGCGCGGCGCGGTTCATGCGCTGAAGGCCCGGGTCGATCAGGCGCTGTATGAAGGTGGTCGAAGCGTGCGTCATGTCCTTGTGGTTCGGCGTGGCGGTAACGAGATTGACTGGCAGCAGGGGCGTGATATCGACTGGCAGCAGGCGTTGCAGGTCGAACCGGATGCCTGTACCCCGGCCATGCTCGGCGCCGAGCATCCGCTATTTATATTATATACCTCCGGTTCAACCGGCAAGCCGAAGGGCATCCTGCATACAACCGGCGGCTACCTGCTGTGGGCGCGCCTGACGATGCTCTGGACCTTTGATTTCAGGCCGCAGCAGGATGTGTTCTGGTGTACGGCCGATATCGGCTGGATTACCGGCCACACCTATTCCGTTTACGGGCCGCTGGCCTGCGGGGGAACAACCCTGATGTATGAGGGGGTTCCGACCTATCCGGATGCCGGTCGCCTGTGGCGCATCTGCCAGGATCATCGGGTCAGTATTTTTTATACGGCGCCGACAGCCATTCGCGCCCTGATCAAGGCCGGGGATGAATGGCCGCGTCGTTATGATCTGTCATCGCTGCGCGTGCTGGGCACCGTCGGCGAGCCGATTAATCCGGAAGCATGGATGTGGTATTACACGGTCATCGGTCGGCGGCGGTGTCCGATTGTGGATACCTGGTGGCAGACGGAAACCGGTGGCCACATGATTGCGCCGATGCCGTTTGCCACGCCGACCAAGCCGGGCTCGGCAACCCTGCCGTTGCCGGGCATCGATGCCGATGTGGTGGACGGCAACGGGCTGAGTATTCGGGAAGGCGGCGGCTTGCTGGTGATTCGTCAGCCATGGCCGTCGATGTTGCGCGGGATTTGGGGCGATGAGCAGCGCTATGTGGATACCTACTGGCGCAAGTTTGACGGCCGCTATTATTTTGCCGGCGACGGCGCGCGCAGGGATGAGGATGGCTATTGCTGGATTATGGGGCGCGTGGACGATGTGCTGAATGTTTCCGGTCATCGCCTGGGCACGATGGAAATTGAATCGGCGCTGGTGTCGCATGCTGCCGTGGCCGAGGCCGCGGTGGTTGGCCGGCCGGATGATCTCAAGGGGGAGGCGATTTGCGCCTTCGTGGTGCTGAAGGCCGAGGCATCGGAAGCATTGAAGCAGCAATTGCGCGAACATGTGGCCGGTGAGATCGGCGCCATTGCCAAGCCGGATGATATTCGCTTTGCCGAGGCGCTGCCCAAGACGCGTTCCGGTAAAATCATGCGCCGTCTGCTGCGTGATATTGCGGCAGGGAAGCGGATCGCCCAGGATATATCCACGCTGGAAGACAGTGCCGTGGTCAGCAGCCTGTTATCCGGGGAACACTGAGGCACGATGCTGAACAAACGCCTGTTTCTTCATCCGGTAGGCACGATGCCGTTGCAGGCCAGGTGGTATCTGGCGCTGTGCGGCATGATGCTGTTTGCGCTGGTCGGCCTGCATTTTGCGATTCAGGTAGAGGCCCAGTTGCAGGCGGAGAAGGTGATCAGCCGCTGGGCCGATCAGGCGGGCTTTAAGGTCAGCAATGTGCGCTATCGCCTGTTGCGCAATGCCATGAGTGTGGATGATGTCGTCCTGCAGCGGGATGATATGGCGCTGCGTATCGATTCGCTGTTGATGAAGGCGGGGCCTGTCGCGCTGGCGGGTGATGTTCCGGATATCTATGAGTTGCGTATCCGGGGGCTGGATATGCATGTGTACGATTCCCGCCGGATTGATGTGTGGCGTGATATCCTGCCGGATGTCGGCGTATTTCATATTCATCGCTGGCAGGTGGATGGCGATATGGTGCTTGACCGGTCAGGCCGCTCCCTGCACTTGCGTTCGCTGCATGCCTCGGCGGATGAGCATGCGGATGAAACCCATTGGCAGTTATCGGCGCAACTGGCCGGAGGCAGCATCCAGGCCTCCGGTATGTCGCTGCCCGCTCGGGGAACGATGGAGGGCAAACTGCGCTGGGATGATGTGCATGCCGATGCCTTGCCGGCCTGGCTGGGCGAGGTTGCCGATGGTATCCGCTTTGCCGGCCACCTGTCCTGGCAGGGTTCTGCGCAGGACATGGCCTTTAACGGGCAGGCGCAGCTCATGTCCGGTCAGCGATATGCTTCGGATCTGCAATGGCGGGGAACGTTGCACGATCGGCAATGGCAGATGACACTGGATGCCGAGGCCTGGCCGCTGGCCAGTCTGCGCGGTCTGGCGCCAGCGGTTGCGGGCTATGCATGGC
>WFNX01000081.1 GCA_015488375.1 Mariprofundaceae bacterium
CTCTATGGCTCTGTTACCCTGATGCGCAAGGAGGCCGCCGATGCCCGAACTGCAACTTGAACATCAGCTGGAAGCCCTGATTCTTGCCGCCGATGAACCGCTCACCCTGCAACGCCTGCGCGATCTGACCGGCGCGGAAAGCCCGGAACTGCGGGAAGCACTGAGCCAACTGGAAACACATTATGCCGAACGCGGCATCCGGCTGCATAAGGTCGCCGGCGGCTGGCAATTCCGTTCGGCAACGGATTTCTCTGACAGCATACAGAAACTGTGGCAAACCCGCCCGCCACGCCTGTCACGTTCGCTGCTGGAAACCCTGGCCATTATCGCCTATCGCCAACCGACCACGCGCAGTGAAATCGAGGCATTGCGCGGCGTCAAAACGTCCAGTTCGGTCATCGCCACGCTGCAGGAGCGCGGCTGGATCAAGGTACTCGGACGCAAGGAGGTTCCCGGACGGCCGCACTTGCTGGGAACAACCCGCCAGTTTCTCGTTGATTTCGGCCTGAACTCACTGCAGGACCTGCCCGACTCCACGCAGTTACTCGATGAAGAAGATATTGAACAGATTGTCAGCGATAACCTGACGGAGAACAATGATGACACGACACAGCCAGCGCAAACGGCCTGAACAGACCGGACATACGGTGCCGGATATGCGTATCAACCGCTTCCTGGCTCGCTGCGGCCTGTGCTCACGCCGCGAGGCCGACCGCTGGATAGCAAGCGGCCGCGTTCAGGTTAACGGAGAAACCGTACGTCAGCCGGGCATAATCATCCATGCCGGCGATGAAGTTCGTGTTGACGGCAAGGTCGTTCGTCCCGTCAGCAAACATACCTATATCCTCTATAACAAGCCGAAAGGCGTATTATGTTCACGCAAGGATGCACGCGGGCGCCCGCTGATCTATGACCAGCTGGATGTCTCACCCAATGTGCAGAGCGTCGGACGACTGGATATGGATACCGAGGGACTATTGCTGCTCACCGATGATGGGGCCCTGGCACGCAAACTGACCGATCCGCGTGCCCGCCTGCCGCGTGAATACCGCGTACGCGTTGCCGGACAACCGACCCTGGAAACACTGCAGGCCCTGCGCAAGGGCGGCATCGATATCGGCGATGGTGAACTCAGTGATGGCTGGGACGTCATCGTGGACTCCGAATCCCGCAGCCACAGCTGGCTGACCATTACCATCCACCGCGGACGCTGGCGCGAGGTGCGGCGCACACTGGAAGCCACAGGCCATCCGGTTCGTCGCCTGATCCGCACCCGTTTTGGCCCGCTGAAACTGGATGAAGGCATACCCAAAGGCAGCTGGCGCATGCTGACTGCGGCCGAAATCAGACGCCTGACGCGCTGACCCGGATTTTTCATATATCCATGTGCCGGGATGGTGAAAGATCGAACTATATTGAGGCCGCGCATCGGAAGGAATCATCTGCCTTGCGGCATGACGGTTTGCATTTCGCGGTGCCTGGCTTGTCTGCGCCCTCCATCCGCGATCATATGAAAAATCCGGGTTAGGGCATGCCAGCGCATATCCGGCAGATCTACACCCGACTTTTCGATGCCTATGGCCCCCGCCACTGGTGGCCGGCGGATTCATCCTTTGAAGTAATGGTCGGTGCCATCCTGACGCAGAACACCAGCTGGCGGCAGGTGGAAGCGGCCATCGCACAACTGAAACAGCATCACTGCATGGATGCAGCAACCATGCTGGCCACGCCCGCCGAAATGCTGCAGACATGGATTCGCAGTGCCGGTTTCTTTCGCCAGAAAGCCAAACGCCTGCATGCACTGTGCCGTTTTATCCTGCAACAGGGGGGAATTCAGACATTACGCCGGCAAACGCTTGCCGTATTACGGCCGCAATTGCTGGCCGTGCACGGCATCGGTCCGGAAACAGCCGACTCCATCCTGCTGTACGCACTGGACAAGCCGATATTTGTCATCGATGCCTATACGCGCCGAATCTTCCGGCGACTGGGACACGCGATACATCCGGACCGCTATCATGCCTGGCAACAATGGTTTCAGGCTGCCTTGCCGAACGACGTTGCGCTGTTTAATGAATATCATGCACTGATTGTTGAGCATGCCAAACGCCATTGCCGCATGACGGCACAATGCAACGGGTGTCCGCTGGCCGATGACTGCCCGTCTGCGGCATTGTCCTCCGTGATATAATCAGACAGCGGCCAGCAATTGCTGCATCATGCTTTCGGCCTGACGTACATAACCGCCACCGAACAGATTGGCATGATTGAGAATATGATACAGATTATACAGCGTACGCCGGACTGCATATCCTGCATCCGGCGGCCACGCCGCCCGGTAGGCATCATAGAACGCTGACGGAAAGCCGCCGAACAGCTCCGTCATGGCCAGGTCAGCCTCCCGGTCACCAAAATACACGGCCGGATCAAACAGAACCGGCATGCCGTCAGCCGCCACATGCCAGTTGCCGCCCCACAAATCGCCATGCAACAAGGAAGGCTCCGGCGTATAATCACTGAAAAAATCCGCAAGCGAACCCATCAACGACTCACCCGCCTGCTGCAGCTGCCGCGACAAACCGTTATCCCGCGCCAGCCGCAACTGGTGGCCGAGACGATGCTCGGTCCAGAACGTCACCCAGTCATCACACCAAGGGTTGGGCTGCGCTGTCAGGCCGATCGTATTGTCCCGATGCCAGCCGAATTGGGCATGACGGACATGATGCAACGCGGCCAGCTGTTCCCCCAGCCGCGCGGCACTGTCGCGTGCGGCGCCGGCACCGGGCAACCATTCCATAACCAGCCAGGCATGCGTATCGTCACTTTCCGACGCATATACCTCGGGAACCCGCACACAGCCGCTTCGCCGCAGCGCTTCAAGCCCGGCCGCCTCCGCCTCAAACATTGGCAAATATCTGCGCTGATGACATTTGACAAAAAATGCATATCCGCTGCCGAGCACATGGAAACAGCTATTAATACTGCCGCCACCGACGGCGTGCGCATCCGTCATGTCGAAGGGTATCTGCAATGTATCCGCAATGGATCGGGCGATATGCGATCGAAGCGTCCCGCTCAACATGGGTCGGATTCAGCTAACCGGCAAACAGAAAGGGATTCAGGCGGCTGCCACGGCAGCACGCCGTGCCTGCTGACGCCTGCGCCAGCGACGCAATACCATGATCCGCCATAACACGCGAATACCGATATAACCGACAATGGCCGCCACAACGCCACTGAACAGGCAGCCGACAAGTACGGCCTGCATAACCGCCGGCAAGCCGGAATAAATCGCATCCCAGCTGAAACTGTCCATGCTCAGGTGGCCGGACGGATTACCCAGAACCCAGTTACCGAGAATATAGGTGAAATAGAAAATCGGAGGAATCGTCAGCGGATTGGTCAGCCATACCATGGCCACGGAAATCGGCAGATTGGCATTAAAATAGATTGCGCCGCCTGCCGCCAGCACCATCTGAAACGGAACCGGCATAAATGCAAAAAAAAGACCGACGGCAAAGGCCGTGGCCACATTGCGCCGGTTCAGATGCCACAGTGTCGGCCGCGCCAGCAAATGCCCGAAATGGCGCAAGTAGCGATGCTCACGCATTTTTTCGTGATCGGGAAGAATTCGGTGCAGGCGACGCTTGAACGCACGGTGGGCCATTGTCCAAGAATAAGACGCCCGCGTTGACTTTTCAATGTTTTTGTGATATGGATCACTGCGCCTCGCGCAGCTTCATTCCATGCGCGGAAACACCGGGCTCGGCGCGGCACAAATATGACCGGGCTGCAAAACACCCCAGCCTCCATGCTCGGCCATGCGTAATGCCTCACCATCGACCGGACCATTCATGATCTGCGCCAGCATGGACACGGCCCTGGACGGCATGAACGGATACAATTGCAGGGCGACCAGCCGCAGCGTTTCCAGCAAATGATACAGCACCGTATCCAGCCGGGCATCGTTCCCCTCTCTGGCCAGCACCCAGGGCGCATTTTCCTCAATATAGCGATTGCCATGACGCACAACGGCATTGATACGCTCCAGCGCCACATGAAATGCCTGTGCCTGCATGGCGGCATCAACCTCGCGCTGCATGCCTTCCACCTCAGCGATCAAGGCCCGGTCCATGGCCTGTTCATCGGCAATACCTTTCAGTTCGCTGCCACGATACTTCTTCAGCATGGCCAGCGAACGATTCAGAAGATTGCCGACATCATTGGCCAGCTCGGTATTATACCGCTGTTTCAATGCCTCAAACGAGAAATCACCGTCCTGACCAAACGGCACCTCACGCAGCAGAAAATAACGCAACACATCGGCATCATACTTCGCCAGCAATTCATCCGGTCGCAGGGCATTGCCGCGCGATTTACTCATTTTTTCGCCTTCAACGGTCCACCAGCCATGCGCATACACGCGCTTCGGCAAGGGAATTCCGGCAGCCATGAGCATGCATGGCCAGTACACGGCATGAAAACGTAAAATATCCTTGCCGATCAGATGCACATCGGCAGGCCAGTAATGCCGATAGCGTTCATCGGGGAAGCCCGGCGCTGTCAGATAATTGGTCAGCGCATCAATCCAGACATAAATAACATGCGCATCATCACCCGGCACCGGCACCCCCCAGGAAAATGTCGTGCGCGATACCGACAAATCGTTCAGGCCGGATTCGACAAAGCGCAGCACCTCATTACGCCGCGAAGCCGGCGCAATAAAATCGGGATTATTGCGAATATGCTCCAGCAGGGCATCCTGATAGCGACTCAGCCGGAAAAAGTAGGACTCTTCCTGCACTTTCTCCACCGGGCGCCGGCAATCCGGACACAGACTGTCCTCCCGGCAGCCGGCATCCTTGAGTTGCGTTTCGGTCCAGTATGTTTCACAGGGCACGCAGTACCAGTCCTCATACATGCCCTTGTAAATCGCATCCGCATCCATCAGCCGTTGCCACATGGCCTGTACGGCCTGTTTGTGACGTTCGGAACTGGTCCGGATAAAATCGTCATGGGAAATCGACAGCTGCGGCCACAGTTTCTGATAGCGCGCCACAACCTGATCGGCCAGTTCGATCGGCGCAATGCCGCGCTGCTCGGCCGCCTGCTGAACCTTCTGACCATGCTCATCAACACCGGTCAGAAAGAAAACATCCAGCCCGTCCATGCGCATATGGCGCGCCAGCACATCGGCAGCAATGGTCGTATACATATGCCCCAGATGCGGCTCATCATTCACATAATAAATCGGTGTCGTCACATAATACGTGGACATGGTCCCATCCTTTTCCATCGAAACTCTTCGGCCGGCAAGTGTATCCGGGCAGCAAGCGAATAACAGCGTCTATTGCACGTTCCTGAGCGACTCAGCCTGTCGCAGGGCCTGCCGCAAACCGAGAAACAGGGCCAGAAATGACGGTGCGGCCCGCAGGCTGTGCCGCGCCACCTCACCCGGCCAGCGTGCCAGCGCCGTCAGCGCCTCATCGAGGGCACGATAGCGGACAAAGGACTGCGCCTGTCCGAGTTGCGGCTGATGTGCCCGAATAACGATCTCCGCCATCAAGGCATGCGGCACCGTGCGCACATGCCGGCGCAACCATGCCTCGACCGCGCCGACATCGGCCACGGCTGCATCGCATGTCAGTTGTTGCCACTCCGCCAGGGCTTCCGCCAGCGCATCATCCAGCATGCAGAATACCCGACCCGGGCAACCATCCGCCAGTTGCCCGGCCAGCGAAATATACGCATCGGATATCCCTGTCGTCTGCAGAACCTGCATGGTTTGCGCTTCATTCAAAGGCATGCACGGCGCCAGCATGCAACGGGAACGGATGGTGGCCGGCAAACGCATCAGATCATGGCAAACCATCAGCAGCAGACTGCCGGGCGCCGGCTCTTCCAGTGATTTCAGCAAGGCATTGGCCGCCTGCATATTCATGCGATCGGCATCATCCATAATCACCACGCGGCGTTCACTCTCGCTGCCGCTCAGGGCGAGAAAATCCAGCACCGTACGCACCTGGTCAATCGCCAGATCCCGTTTGCCTTCCCGCGGCGCACAACGACAAACATCCGGATGCGAACCGGCGAGAAACATGTGGCAGCCATGGCATTGACCGCAGGCCTGGCGGGACTCGCAGACATAATGCTGCGCCAGATACAATGCCAGCGTGTGCTTGCCGATGCCCTGCCGACCGTACAGCAGCCAGCCATGGTGCAACTGCCCGGCCTGTAAGGCACGTACAAAACGCTGCACGACAGCATCATGGCCGATCACGCTCATGTCCGCCCCGCCAGATGCAGACTGAGCAAGGTGCGCACCTGCTGCTGCACTTCCTCAATGGATGCTGCGGCATCAACGCGCCGGATACGCTGCGACTGCTGCCGTTGCAATTCGGCAAAGGCCCCCGCCACGCGCTGATGAAACCCCTGCCGCTCCTGATCCAGGCGCGTAGCCTGCTCGCCTGCCGCTTCGCGCCGCTGCATGCGCTGCAAGGCTTCATCCAGCGACAGATCAAACCATAATGTCAGCCCCGGCCGCACTCCGCACTCGGCAAAATCCAGCAAGGCCTCAAGATCACATGCCTCATCAACCAGCCTGCGTGCGGCCATCTGATAGGCCCGGGTCGAGTCCGTATAACGGTCGCACAGCACCACCTGGCCTGCTGCCAGTGCCGGCTGAATATACTCCCGCACATGTTGCGCCCGGTCGGCCAGAAACAGCAGCAACTCAGCCTCGGCAACCGGCACATGTTCACCGGCCAGCAACAAATGACGGATCTCGGCTCCCAGCGGAGTATCACCGGGTTCACGCGTCACTGATACCTCATACCCCTGCGACTTCAGCCACGCCGCGGTGCATTGCAACTGCGTGGTCTTGCCGCAGCCGTCAATGCCTTCGAACGTGATAAAACGATGATTCATGTCTCTTCCTGCCAGCGGCGAATGCCGTGAATGTGAACATTCAGCGTTGCAGGCAAGTGCTGCAACCAGTGCAGCAGGCTATCCTGCTGGTCAGACGTGCTCCACAATTCATAATCACGATGCTGCGCATCAAAACAACGTACCACCGCCAGCCCGTCCTCACCCTGCAACAATGCCTGAAACAGCAGCATCTGCCGTTTGTCCAATGTGATATCCACAATCAGCACCTCGCTGTTCATGGCCGTTGCCGCTCAATGCGCAGCCAGCGCCGTACATTGCGTGTATGCGCTTCATTCGTCGTCGCAAAGGCATGGCCGCCACTGCCATCGGCAACGAAATACAGATAATCGACATCGGCCGGATGCGCTGCCGCGCGCAGGGAGGCCGCGCCGGGATTACAGATCGGCGTCGGCGGCAGACCGCGTCGCGTATAGGTGTTCCACGGGGTATCATGCCTCAGATCCTGCTTGCGGATATTGCCCGAGAATTGTCCCGTTGTTTTCCAGATACCGTAAATAACCGTCGGGTCCATCTGCAGCGGCATGCCGCGCTGCAAACGATTATGGATAACTGCCGAGACCAGCTCACGTTCTTCGGCCTTCGCCGTTTCCTTCTCGATAATCGAGGCCATGATGCGCAAACGCGGCCACATCGCTTCCTCCATGGTCAACTGCTGCAGCACCATGCGTTGCGCATCCATCATTTGCCGCAACAGGACATCGGGACGCAAGGGCCGGGTATAGCGATAGGTCTCGGGCAGCAAATGCCCCTCTTCCTGCGCAGGAAGAACTCGCTGCAGGGCCTGTTGCCATTGCTCCAGCGCAATTCCGGTTCGTTCGGCCAGCAGCTTCAGGATCTCGTCATTGCGCAACCCTTCGGGAATCGTTACCCGGAACTGCGCCACATCCCCCTGCTGCAAACGGGCAATGACCTGCAGCAGGCTGGCCGGCTCGCGGAAGGCATACACGCCGCTGGCCAGTTTCGCGGCCACGCCCTGCCAGCGCACGGCCAGTTCAAACCAGCGTGCCGAATCGATCACGCCCTGCTGTTGCAGCTGTCGTGCGATGCGTTTGGTTGAAGCCCCGTGAGGTATCTCAACGAATACCGGCTGCGCCGGCATCACCGGGCGATGCAGTTGCTGCCAGCCCCAGAACGCGCCCGCCACAAGCAGCAGGCACAGCCCGGCCAACAGGTACAGGACTCGCTTCACAACAGAGTCCTGATCACCGGCGGAAAGGCCGCGCACAGGCTGCCCCATGCCTCGGACGGAGCGTGCAGTACGCGACCGTCAATTTGCTGTGCCAGCTGCACAAACGCCCCGCTGTTGCTCAATGCCAGTGCCTCGCAATCATGCAGCCATGCTGCCGGACATGCCGCCTCACGTACAACCCCGGCAGCAATCAGGTGCGCACGGATAACGCCCGGCAATACACCCGGCCCTGCCGGTGGCGTCCACCACTGGCCCTGCCGATAAATCAGGGTATTCGCGACAGCGCCGGCCAGCACCATTTCCTCATGCGTAAACACGACATCCATCGTGCCAAGCCGGCGCAGCAGCATGGACAGATGTGCGTAATCGCCCGTCCATTTGGCGATTTTCGGCCGCACATCCCAGGGCCAGCAGCAGGACTGAAGCTGCAACGGCGTTTGCCTCGGCTGATATGCCTTCACCTGGATGCGCGCCACCATCTCCCCGCTCATCTGCAACAACCCCTGCTCCGCCTCACCGACGGAAACGGTCAGACGCACCAGCGCGTCATCAGCCACGGCCGACGCCTGCTGCAGACATTGCCGGTACAGCATATCGGCCATTGCCCGATCCAGTTCATAGCCAAAGGCTGCCAGCCCCCGCTGCAGACGCTGCACATGCGCAGGCCAGTCAAACAAGATGCCATGCACAATACGAAAGGTTTCAAAACAGCCCTCCGCATAGGCCAGACCACGCTCCATCCGCGTGCATGATTCAATGCGAAGACTCGTTTTTGCCATATCTTCATGGTATAAGCCGCCCATGTCCGATTTCTACCTCGAAGCCATTGAACAAGCACGCGTCTATGACGTGGCCATCGAATCCCCGCTGGAGCTTGCCCCCAAGCTTTCAGCACGCCTGAACAATGAAGTCCTGTTCAAGCGTGAGGATCTGCAACCGGTATTCTCGTTCAAACTGCGCGGCGCCTATAACAAGATTGCCCGCCTCAGCGAAGCCGAACGGGAACGCGGCGTTATCTGTGCCTCAGCCGGCAACCATGCCCAGGGGGTGGCCCTGGCCAGCCACCGGCTGGGCATCCGGGCCACGATTGTCATGCCGACCACGACGCCGGATATCAAGGTGCGCGCCGTTGAACGCATGGGCGCCAGCGTGATTCTCGCCGGCGATTCCTATTCCGACGCCAGCGATTTCGCCAATGATTATTGCCGCCGGCATCAGCTGGTATTCATCCATCCCTATGATGATCCGCTGGTGATTGCCGGTCAGGGCACGATCGCCGAGGAAATCCTGCGTCAGGCGCCGAAAGATCTCGATGCCATCTTTGTCCCCATCGGGGGCGGCGGCCTGATTGCAGGGCTGGCCGTATGGCTGAAGGCATATTCGCCGAACACGCGTATCATCGGCGTTGAACCGGTGGACTCGGCGGCCATGCATGATTCCGTCCGGGCCGGCCACCGCATCACGCTTGATCAGGTCGGCATTTTTGCCGATGGCGTGGCCGTCAGAAAAGTCGGGGAGCATACCTTCGCGCTGACGCGCCGCTATGTGGATGAGATCCTGCTTGTCGATACCGATGAAATCTGCGCAGCCATCAAGGATATCTACGAAGATAACCGCAGCATCGTCGAACCGGCCGGCGCACTCGGCGTGGCCGGTCTGAAAAAATACGTGCGGCAGCATAATGCGCGCGGCGAGGTGCTGGCGGCTATCAACAGCGGCGCCAATATGAACTTCGATCGCCTGCGCCATGTTTCCGAACGCACGGAAATGGGCGAAGGGCGGGAAGCCCTGTTCGCCGTCACGATTCCGGAGCGTCCCGGTTCATTTCTGCAGTTCTGCAGCATTATCGGCTCACGCAACATCACCGAATTCAATTATCGCCTGTCCAGCCGCGATGATGCACACGTCTTTGTCGGCATCGGCATTGCCGACAGCAGCGAAGCGACGGAACTGGAACAGGCCATGCAACAGGCCGGTTTGTCCGTGCTTAACCTGCAGGATAATGAACTGGCCAAACTGCATATCCGGCACATGGTCGGCGGACACAGCCCGCTGGTACAGCATGAACGGCTGTACCGTTTCGAGTTTCCCGAGAAACCCGGCGCCTTGCTGCAATTTCTGACCCGTGCCCATGGTCGCTGGAATATTTCATTGTTCCATTATCGCAATCATGCCGCCGCCTTCGGTCGCGTGCTGGCCGGCATCGAGGTGCCGCCGGAAGATGAAGCGGCCTTTCAGGACTATCTCGATACGCTGGGCTACCCCTGTGTCAATGAAACGGAGAACCCGGCCTATCAGCTGTTTCTGAAATAATCTCTCAGCCCTTGCCCGGCCCTGTATCAAGGGCAGTAATCCATGTTCCGCCGTGACGAATCTTCAGGCTTCGCCTGACCGGCAACCCCAGTTGCTGCCGGCTCTGCTGATCGGGGACCAGCACCATACAGCGCCAGGCCGGAAAATAACGCCGCAAATGCTCCCCGATACGACGATACAAAACGCCAGTCGCAGCGCCGATACGTCGCCCGTAAGGCGGATTGAGCACAATCAATCCCTGTGCCTCGACATCCCGCAGCGTAAAAAAGTCGCATTGTTCCAGCCGGATCAGTGCCGGCACGCCGGCGGCGGCAATATTCTGCCGTGCCTGCTCCACATACCCGGCCCGGATATCCGAGGCCATAATGCAGGTATCCGGCACGCGTCGCATGGCCTGTGCCTTGTCATAAATCCTGCGCCAGCGTCGCTCGGGAAACCCCGGCCAGCCGACAAAGGGAAAATGGTGTTGCAGCCCCGGTGCAATATGTGCCGCCGACAATGCAGCCTCGATGGCCAGCGTGCCCGCGCCGCACATCGGTACCAGCAATGGCTCATCCGCCTGCCAGGCCATCCACTGCAACAGGGCCGCCGCCATGGTTTCGCGCATGGGTGCAGGCCCGGCATGCAGGCGGTAGCCGCGCCGATCCAGCCGTTCCCCGGAAGTGTCCAGACTGATCTGACAAACATCCTGCACAAAGCGCACATGGATATTCAGCCCGGGCCGGGCAGTCGCAACCACGGAAGAACGCGCCAGTCGCTGCGCAATGGCGTCGCGCACGGTTTGTTCAATACGGCCGGTATGCAGCAACCTTGATCGATGACTGGACACCTGTATATGAATCTCGCCATCGACGCGAACATAGTCCTGCCATGCAATCCGGAGACTTTTATTGAATAACTCGGGGAATGACAGCACCCTGAACTGCTTCAATCGCAGCAGCACTCGCGTCAGCGTTCGGGCGCGCAGATTCACACGCATCAGGCCATCCGGCGTGGTTCGAAAATGCACGCCACCTTCATGCTGTTGAATCTCGTGCACATTCAGCGCACCAAGCTCGTCCGCCGCCACGGACTCAAGGCCGGGAATCACCACGGCATAACATGTCAGCATTGGTTTCATGCGGGCACGATATCACAGGCTGCAAAAGCAAAGAATCTCTTTTGCCCTTCGTACGTCGCGCTGCTAGCTTTCCACCATTAACCTGAAAGAGGCGAAAACAGTCCGTGCACTGGAGTAAAGGAATCAATTATTCATGGCTATCAATCTGCAACCCTTAAACATTTCCGGCAAGGAAGTACTGCCGCTGATTGAAGGCGGCAAGGGCGTTGCCGTATCCACCGGCCAGTGCTCCGGTGCCTGGGCAGCGGCCGGCGGGGTTGCCACGTTCTCGGCCGTTAATGCCGATCGCGTGGATGAGAACGGCAATATCATTCGTACCGTTTACCATGGACGCAACCGCAAGGAGCGTTTTGAAGAACTTGTCGCCCAGGGCATTCAGGGCGGCATTGCGCAGGCAAAAATCGCCCATGACCTCGCCGGAGGTCAGGGACGCATCCATATGAATGTATTATGGGAAATGGGCGGGGCCGAACGCGTGCTGGAAGGCGTCATGGAAGGCGCCAAAGGACTGATTCACGGCATCACCTGCGGTGCCGGCATGCCCTTCCGTCTGGCGCCGCTGGCGGCCAGATATCAGGTTCATTACTATCCGATTATTTCCTCGGCGCGTGCGTTTCGCGCCCTCTGGCTGCGCTCCTATCGCAAGTTCCCCGAATGGCTCGGCGGCGTAGTCTATGAAGATCCGTGGCTGGCCGGCGGGCATAACGGCCTGTCCAATTCGGAAGATCCGGAAAAACCGGAACCTCCCTACCCGCGTGTGGCTGCCTTGCGCAAAACCATGAATGAATTCGGTCTGCAGCATGTACCGATCATTATGGCCGGCGGTGTCTGGTGGCTGCGCGAATGGACGGACTGGATGGATAATCCGGAAATCGGCCCCATTGCCTTCCAGTTCGGCACGCGCGCCCTGCTGACGCAGGAAAGCCCGATTTCCGATGCCTGGAAACAATGGCTGATGCGCCTGAAAAAGGGCGATATCAGACTCAACCCGTTCTCGCCGACCGGTTTTTATTCATCGGCCGTTTATAATTCCTTCCTGCATGAACTCTATGAACGCTCGGATCGCGAAATGGCCTTCGTGGATCACCCCGCCGGCGATCATACCGAGCCATTTACGTTCGGCGTACGCAACAAAACCGTTTACCTGACCAAATACGATAAAAAGCGCGCGCTCGGCTATATTGCCGATGGCTTCACCAAGGCATTGCCGACACCGGATTCCACGCTGATTTTTGTCAGCGAGGACAAGGCCCGCGAAATCCGGCAGGACCAGCTCGATTGCATGGGCTGCCTGTCACAGTGCAAGTTTTCCAACTGGGCAGCCAATGAACAGGGAACAACCGGCCGCAAGGCCGATCCGCGCAGTTTCTGCATCCAGAAAACACTGCAGGAAATCGCGCATGGCGCCGACCCGGACAAACACCTGATGTTTGCCGGCCATGCCGCCTACCGCTTTGCCGAGGACCCGTTCTACGCCAACGGCTTTATCCCGACAGTCAAACAACTGGTCGAGCGTATCGCCACCGGCGATTAAGAAGCCAGCCCCAGCAATTTGCGCATCGAGGCCATATGCGCCTCGACCTCTTCGGCGGCTTCGGCTGAATCGGTATCGCGATCCACCCAGCGCAATACTGACTGATCGGCTTCCCTGAGAAACGGCGACGGCGCCGCCTTCTCAATCTGGCCATAGCGCCGGCGAGCCCTGGCATAGCTTAAGGTCAGGCGAAACCGCGCACGGGTCATGGCCACATACATCAGCCGACGCTCTTCCTCGATGCGCTTTTCCAGCAGGGCGTTCTTGTGCGGGAAAATACCGTCCTCCAGACCGATGATATACACATGATCAAATTCCAGGCCCTTGGCTGCATGCACCGTCATCAGCCGCACCTGACCGGAAGGCTCATCATCCTCGCGATCGGCCAGCAGGAAAATATGCTGCAGGAATTCATCCAGACCACCGCCCTGCTCGCTGTGCCTGATCCACCAGCGACGCAGTTCCATGATATTCGCCATGCGACGTTCCTGCTGCTGTTCATCCTCGGATTCGTGCCGAATCGCCTGCTCCAGCCCGCTGTCTTCCAGTAACATATCAAACGCATCATCCGCCTCGCCATGGCGAAAGGCATGTTCCAGTTGCATCACCAGCAATGCAAACTGGCGCAGCTGTTCAGCCCGGCGGTGTACCAGTTCATCATGCAAACAGGCCTCCAGCAGGGAACAGCCATGTACCGTGGCAAACAGGCCCAGATCACCCAGCGCACGATCGCCGATACCGCGCCGGGGCTTGGCAATGGCACGCATAAAGGCCAGATCATCGCCGGCATTGCTGATCAGGCGCAGATAGGACAACACGGTCTGGATTTCAGCACGATCGAAAAACGACATGCCGCCACTGACATGATACGGAATGCCCTGTTCGCGCAGCGCCATTTCCACGGCCCGCGACTGGAATGAGGCCCGATAAAGCACGCAAAAGTCATCCCAGTCATGTTCGGATACCGCACGCATGGCACGGATATCACCGGCCACGCGCGCTGCCTCTTCCTCCGGCGTCGGACATTCCCAGATACGCACCGGCTTGCCCTGCCCCAGATTCGAGCGCAGCGTCTTGCCCAGTCGTTCACCATTGTGCGCAATCAGTGTATTCGATGCCGACAGAATTGATGCGGTCGAGCGATAATTTTCTTCCAGACGGATCACCGTCAGATCCGGATAATCCTGCTCCAGCTGGAACAGATTGCGAACTTCCGCCCCGCGCCAGCCGTAAATCGACTGATCATCATCGCCCACAACCGTCAGGTTGCCGCCCTGCGGCACCAGCAAACGCAGCAGTTCATATTGCACGCGGCTGGAATCCTGATATTCATCAACCAGAAAATGGCGCGCACGCGATTGCCACAGGGCACGCACATCCGCATGTTCGCTGAGCAACCGGATCGGCAAAACCATGAGATCGTCGAAATCCACGGCATTCATGCGTTGCAGCAATTCATCATAACGCTGGCGCAGCGGCGATAATTGCTGTACATCCTGTTCCAGCAGCCCGCTTTTCAGCAATGAGATACGCGCCAGCGTCCGCTCCACCTGATCGCTGTCCGCCGGCAGTTTCATATCCGACAACACCGAGCGCATGGCTGATTTCTGTTCACTGATACCGAAGACCGACAGGTTATGCCGGCGGCCGATCCGTTCGGCATGCTCGCGCACCATGGCCAGCCCCAGGGCATGAAAAGTACAGATTCGCAGCGCGGATGCCTGCTCGCCCAGACGCGCCTGCAGGCGTTCGCGCATCTCGCGTGCGGCCTTGTTGGTAAAGGTCACGGCAGTAATCGCATCAAACGGCACATCGCGCTCGACCAGGGCCGCAATGCGTTCGGTGATCACGCGCGTTTTACCGGAGCCGGCACCTGCCAGCACCAGCAATGGCCCGCCGCGATGATAGACAGCCTGATATTGCGCTTCATTCAGACGATTGCTCGACATAGGCAGCGCAGCCTAGGCACACGCCTGCCCGGCGCAAGACGCAACATGCGCTTGCGTCTATAATCGGCGGCATGACTTTTCCCGCCCATGTTTTTCGTGAGTATGACATTCGTGGCCTGGCCGATGTGGAAATCGACGCACATTTTGCCTACCGTCTGGGCCGTGCCTTTGCCGACATGCTGAGCGCCGATACAAACGCGCCGGTCATTGTCGGGCGCGACGTGCGTCTGTCCGGCCCCGCCTTGCAGGCAGCAGCCATGGCCGGCATCAGTGATGCAGGCCGCGATATCCTCGATATCGGCGTAACGCCCACGCCGCTGGCCTATTTCTCCGTTTTTCGACGCGATGCCGCCGGCTGCCTGCAAGTCACCGCCAGCCACAATCCGGGTGAGTACAACGGCTTCAAAATGATGCGCGGCAGGGAAAGCCTGCACGGCGGGGATCTGCAACAACTCATGCAGCGAATGCAAGATGCCCATGACGGGAAAACAATGCGGCAGGGGCACTGCCGTACACTTGATATTATCGGCGATTATATCGATGCCATTGCCGATGATTGCCGTCCGGCCCGTCCGCTGAAAGTCGCCATCGATGCCGGCAACGGGCCATCCGGCATCGTTGCCGCTCCGTTTTACCGTCGCCTGGGTTGCGAAGTCGTGGAGCTGTATTGCGAGCCGGACGGCCGCTTTCCGCATCATCATCCGGATCCCAGCATTGCGGACAACCTGCATGATCTGGCCGCCTGCGTGCGTGCCCGGCATTGCGATCTGGGCATTGCATTCGATGGCGATGGTGACCGTATCGGCGTTGTGGATGAAAACGGCCGGATCATTCCCGGCGACATGTTGTTACTGTTACTGGCGCGGCCATTGCTGCAACAGCATCCCGGTGCCACGATCATTTCCGAGGTCAAGGCATCCTGCCGGCTGTATCGCGGCATCCGCGAGGCCGGTGGCCGGCCCCTGATGTGGCGCACCGGACATTCGCCGATCAAGGCCAAAATGCGCGAGACCGGCGCCCTGCTGGCCGGTGAAATGAGCGGACATATGTTCTTTGCCGACCGCTTCTTCGGTTTCGATGACGCCACCTATGCCGCTGCCCGCATCATGCAGGTACTGGCCGCGCAAAACGGACCGTTGTCCACCCTGCTGCAGGATGTGCCGCCGATGTTAAGCACACCGGAAATCCGCATTGCCTGCAATGATGCAGAGAAATTCGCCATCGTGGATGCCGCCATTGCACATTTCCGTGCCCGGGGATATCACATTATCACAATCGACGGCATGCGCCTGGAGCTGAACGAAGACTGCTGGGGGCTGCTGCGCGCCTCCAATACCCAGCCGGTGCTGGTGATGCGTTTTGAAGCACCGGACACGCAGCAGATGCAACATATTCGCGGACTGATTGAGCGCTGGCTGGAACAGCACCTGCCGGCATAGCCGTTAATCGATGGCATCGGCCTCCGGTCGCCAGAAATACTGCATGCATGCATCCGGCGTGAAATCCGGCAATGTCGCAAAACAGTCGCGTATCAGCGCATGATCCGCGACCATATCCACGATGCGAAACCCGGCATCCCCGCTCTGCTGAACCCCCAGTGCATCACCGGCGCCGCGCAGTTTCAGATCGGCCTCGGCCAGTTCCAGACCATCATGGCAGTCAACCATGGTGCGCAACCGCGCCATCCCCGTCTCACCCACTTCATCGCCGGCTACCAGAATACAGTATCCCTGTTCAGTCGAGCGGCCGACGCGACCACGCAACTGATGCAGCTGCGCCAGGCCATAACGTTCAGCCTGCTCAATTACAATCAGTCGCGCCTCGAGCACATTCACGCCGACTTCAATCACTGTCGTCGAGACCAGGATGCGGCAATGGCCTTCGGCAAATGCCTGCAAACGCGCCTGCTTGTCGCGGCTTTTCATACGCCCGTGCAGGCCCGTCACACCGGCCTCGGGGAAATACCGTTGCAATAATTCGCTCCGCTGCTCGACGGACAAACCGTCTTCCTGTTCATCAATACGCGGTACAATCCAGTACACCCGTCCCTGCTGCTGCAGGATGCGCCTGATACCGGCCACCAGTGCCGGCATGCGCGAGGCGGAGAGTACGCGCGTCTGGACCGGCCTGCGCCCCGGCGGCATGCCGCGCATCAGACTCAGATCCATATCGCCATACAGGGCCAGCGCCATGGAACGGGGAATCGGCGTGGCCGTCATGGCCAGCAGATGGATTGCGTCATCGTGGCCGGCATGAGCATGCTCGGCCAGCGCCCAGCGCTGACGCACGCCGAAACGATGCTGTTCATCGACCATGGCCAGCCCCAGTCGCTGAAAACGGATATCCTCATGCAATAAGGCATGTGTGCCGATAATGCAGGCGATATCACCTGCGGCCAGCGCGGCCAGTATACGCCGGCGTTCGGCTGCCCGGGTGCTGCCGGTCAGCAGGGCCAGCGGACACTGCAACGATGCCAGCAATGCCTGCAACGTATCGACATGCTGAGCAGCCAGCACTTCCGTCGGAGCCAGCAATGCACTCTGCCAGCCATTATCAAAGGCATGCACAATGGCCAGTGCTGCCAGCCAGGTTTTGCCGGCCCCGACATCGCCCTGCAACAGGCGATGCATACGCCGGCCACCCTGCAAATCATGCTGAATCTCCTGCCAGGCCTGTTGCTGTGCCGCGGTTAACGGATAGGAAAATGCCTGTTGCAAAGCCTGCGACAAACGGCTTTCCGGCATCGCCGGTGCGCGGCGTTCAGCCTGCCTGCGTTTCTCGCGCATCAACGCCAGATAGACCAGCACCTCCTCCAGCTTCAGTCGCTGCAGGCACTGTGTCTTATCCGCTGTCTGCTGCCCCGGCAGATGCAGGCCCAGCAAGGCCTGACGCAGGCTCAAGGTGCTCCATGGCGACACCATCGCATCCAGCGGCGAGGCCGCATCCGCGGGAAGCCGCTGCAGAACCTGCCCGATCCAGTTGCCCAGACGACGACTGTTCAGACCGGCCAGTGAGGAATATTGCGGCCGAATGGCCGGCACAAACTGCCCGGCAGGCAGCCATTCCGGATGACTCATTTGCCATTGGCCGCGCCAGCGTCTGACCGTGCCGCGTACGCTGATCCTGCGTCCTTCCTGCAGACGCGCATCACTGAGCATATAGCCGGAGTGGAAAAACAGCAGCGCGATTTCACCCGTCTCATCAGCCAGGCGAATCGTGACCTGGCGTTTTCGGCCAATGCCATGCGCCTGCTTGCCGATGATGCGCCCCTCGATCCTTGCCCTCTGTCCCTCATGCAGTCCGGCAATCGCCTGAACCTGGCGATCATCTTCATAACTTTTGGGTAAATGCAGCAACAGATCACCAACCAGACGAACGCCCTGTCTGGCAAGTCGCTGCGCCAGTGACGGGCCGATGCCATCCACTACGGAAACAGGCTGCAACAGGCAGGAATACATCGCTCAATATTGGCGATCCGGGGCATAAAGAACAATCCATGCATTTTTTTGCTTGTATGGCATGGCACATTCACCTAAAGTGCGCCCCGTTTTTGGAGGTATCACTCATGGCCAAGCGTTGCGATATTTGTGGAAAAGGGCCGATGGCCGGCAATCATGTCAGTCACGCCCATAATACGAGCCGTCGCCGGTTCCTGCCGAATCTGAAGCAGGTCCGTGCCGTTGTGAACGGTCAGATCAGCCGGGTCAAGGTTTGCACTCGTTGCCTGCGTTCGGGCAAGGTTCAGAAAGCGGCCTGATTTCTTTCTGCGTTTAGCAAAAGGGCGCCTTGATGGCGCCCTTTTTCGTTCACCCCCCGTTCAATCCTGTTCAGACACGCGCAATGAGATCCATCTCGACGCGTGCCCCCAGCGGCAATGCCGCCACTGCCACCGTGGCCCGGGCCGGACGGTGCGTCCCCAGCCACTCACTGTAGATCGCATTAACCGTTGCAAAATCATTCATATCCGTCAGAAAAATGTTCACCTTGAGAATATCCGCAACCCCGGCACCTGCCTGCTGCAGTACGGCAGTCAGATTGCGCAGCACCTGCCGCGTCTGCGCCTCAACCGAATCACCGGCCATCTCTCCGCTCTGCGGCAACAGACCGATCTGACCGGAGGCATACAACACGCCCCCATGCACAACGGCCTGACTGTACGGGCCCACGGCCTTCGGCGCCTTGTCACTGTGTACAAACGTGATACTCATGTTTTCTCCTTGCTGTGTTTTCGTCCGCCGAAAATGCCGAGCAGGGTCTCACCCAGCCCTTTCGTTTCCGGCTTTGCCTGCAGTCCGACCTGATTGCGCCGCCCCACACGCACCACGCCGGGCACATTCTTCAGATTGCGCAACAGGTCCGCCAGATGTTTACGATCCTCCACGCTGACCAGAAACAACAGCTCGGTGGTTGCTCCCGCTCGCTGATGCAGCTGCAGATCCTCAATACTGGACGAACTCGCCGCAATGCATTGCGAAACCCGCGCCAGCATGCCGCGTTCGTTTTTCGTCAGCAGGGCAATACCGGTGAGAAAACTCCTGCCCTTCTCCCCCTGCCAGTTCACTTCCAGCCAGTCCTTGCTGTCACTTTTCGCCACTTCCGGACATTTGCGATGATGCAGCACCATTCCCCGTCCGCTGCTGAACTGACCGAGCACCGGATCGCCCGGAATCGGATGGCAGCATTCGGCAGCATGCATCAGACTCTTTTCAAGTCCCCTCAGGCTGAACACATGCGTTGCATCCTTGCCCACGGCCTCCAGCAGGCGGTGAATCGGAATATCACCACGTCCCAGCTTCTCCAGCATCTCCTCCTCATTCCGGCAATCGAACTGACGATAAACCGAGGCCGGCACATCCGAACGCCCCAGCGATTCCTTGAGAAACTTGCGACCGATGCGGATGCTGACTTCCCGTTCCTGACGACGGAACCAGTAACGAATGGCCTGCCGGGCACGCGGCGTTTTCACATACTGCAACCATTGCCGGCTGGGCGTCTGATCCGGACTAACCATAACCTCAATCTGATCGCCGTTGCGCAGGCGCTGCTGGAAATCGGCCACTTCGCCGTTAATGCGTACGCCGATACAATGATTACCGACATCGGTGTGCACGGCATAGGCAAAATCCAGCGGGCGGGAACCGCGCGGCAGGGCGAAAATATCCCCGTCACGACTGAACACATAGACTTCCTGCACAAAAAGATCGAGGCGTACGTTCTCCAGAAATTCACCCGGATTCTCTGATTCCTGAATCAGCTCCATCAAATGCTTCAGCCATTTGAAGCTTTCGCGATCCCGCTCATTGGCATCCTCGCTTTTATACAGCCAGTGCGCAGCCACGCCGTCTTCAGCATAGCTGTGCATGGCCTCGGTGCGTATCTGCACCTCGATGCGGAAGTTTTCCGGCCCGATCACGGCCGTATGCAGAGACTGATAGCCGTTCGGCTTGGGCAGTGCGATATAGTCCTTGAATCGCCCGGGAACCGGGCGATACAGCCCGTGCACCAGCCCCAGCGCCTTGTAGCAGGAGGGAATATCCTTAACGATCACGCGAAACGCGACCAGATCGAAAATCTCATCGAAATTCACATGCTTGCGCTCCATCTTCTGATGAATGCTGTACAGATGCTTCATGCGCCCCTGCACGCGCGCTTCCATGCCATTACGCCTGAGCGCTTCCTGAATGATGCTTTCCAGATGCTCACGCGTCCGATGCAGATCATCGATGC
>WFNX01000082.1 GCA_015488375.1 Mariprofundaceae bacterium
CGCTCATGGCGATGCCCCTTGCGCTTTACCAGGCCCATGGACTTTGGCACATGGGTCAGCAACAGCTCGCCTCCGCGCGCCTGCATCATGCCGCACATATGCTCAATCATACGCACCCCGGTCAAATCCACCTGATTCAGCCGACGCATATCGAGAATAATATAACGCGCATGTCCGAGATCGTGGGTCATTTGTTCGAGCAGATCATCCGCCGTGCCAAAAAACAGGGTTCCCTTCAATACGTATCCGACAATGCCCTGCGCATGTTCGTGCAATGCCTGTCGTTCCTCATGGCTGCGCCGCCGCATGGAGGTTCGATCCTGCAAATCCCAGCGATAAAGAATAATGGATGTCCTGGCCTGGTTGCGAATAAACTCAATCGCGGCCAGGGCCACCCCCAGCCCGACCGCCGTCATCAGATCCAGCCATAGCGTTACGATGATCACAGCCAGTGCAACCCCGGCATCCACGCGCGCACGCGGCGTACGCAACCAGAGCAGGATATCACGATCCAGCATGCCGAAAATGGCGATATAGAGAATAATACCGGACAGCACACTGACCGGCAGCAGCGCTGCGACACCGCCGAACAGCGCAATAAACGAAAAGATCATGATCCCTGAGACCAAACCGGCCCATTGCCTGCCACCGCTGCGAATTGCCGCCAGGCTTGCCCCTGTTGTCCCGGCCCCGGCCATGCCGCCAGTCAGGGCAATCAGCAAATGGCCTGCCCCCTGCCCCAGCAGTTCACGGCGGGAAGAATGGCGACTGCCTGTGGACAGGTCGGCGACCACGGCCGTCAGCAGCGTATCCAGCGAAGCCAGGATCGCCAGCGCCAGCGCTGATATCAGCATCACCGGCCATGGCAATGCAGCGATACTGTCAACATGGAAGCCAAGCTGAATCGCATCCAGCCCGGGCAATGCGCCAACCACCCATGCCGACGGAACCGGTCGCCCGTAGAGAAACAGATGAAAGCACAGGCTGCCGATCAGCAAACCAAGGATAATACCGGGAATACGTGGCACCCATCTGGGCATCAGATGAATGATCACCATCGTCAGCAGCGCAGTTGCTGCGGGAACCCAGCCGCCCTGTGCCATGGTCAGCGGTACATTATCCCCCAGCAAATGCGACTTCTGCGACAGTATCATTAACAGCGCCGTACCTGTCATAAAACCGGATACGACCGGATACGGCATGTATTTGACCCAATGCCCCAGATTCAGTTCCGCCAGCACCACCTGGAACAGGCCGGCCAGCGCTACTGTCAGCAATACCGCGGATATCAGCGCCTCACCCTGCAGCTGATGCATGGCCAGGGTTGCCGCAATCCCGGACAGCAATACCAGTGTCGGCCCGGTCGGCGCGGCAACCAGCCCTGCAGTACCGCGACTGAGGGCAGATGAGATGGACAGGATTCCGGCAGCGATCAGCCCGGACAGGGCCGCAGCCGAGGCATCGGAGGTAAACGGCAACCATAGCGCCATGCCAAAAGCCATCGACTGCGGCAAAACAAGCGCCGCTGCAGAAATCCCTCCCCACAGATCACCTGCAGGCAGCGACTTCAGCACTTCACCTGCTCGCACTGGCCATCTCATAACATCAGTTTAGCCTGACTGATAGCACAAGGCACCCCTGTGATTTTCAGGCGACCTTCACCGACAGTCAGGCAGGCTCGATCAGCGAAGGAAACAGATCTTCCGGAGCATCATACCCCATAATTTCAAACAGGGTTGCCGCGATATGGGCCAGTCCGGGGGTCGTGAGTACATCATCGCTGTCGGCCGCCTGACGCAACACATATGAAGCATCGTAATGCGGATCAAACAGGATACACGGCACCGGGTTGATCGAGTGTTTGGTCGAAGGCTCACTGCCCCCGTCACGCGTGGCCACCCGCATCTGTTCGGCATTGCCGTGATCGGCCGTGATCAGGGCATACCCTCCGGCATCCTCCAGCGCCTCGACAATGCGGCCGACAGCCTGATCCACCGCTTCAATCGCCCTGATCGTCGATTCAATCTGAC
>WFNX01000083.1 GCA_015488375.1 Mariprofundaceae bacterium
ATGAGACATGGCTGGGGCGGAAATACCTGGACATGGATGAGTTCCATGAATGGCTCGAGGCAAGACAGCAACGCAGTCAGGCCGAGGTCGTTGCCATGAAATGATTCTGCTCAACCCTTCGGAAATTTACAGCAGATTTTGGAGTTGACCTCCCAATAAGAATTATTAGCCAAAGTCCTATGACAAACATAATTGTCAGGTGACAAACCTAATTGTAGCATGACAAACTTAATTGTCATTTAGGAGAGGAGAAGCATGGTTCGGCATATCGTCATGTGGCGTCTGAAAAAACGGGAGGATGGCAGCAGGCTGAAAGAAGCGCTTGAGGCTTTGCGCGGTCGGATTCCGGGACTGCTGGATATTCAGGTTGGTCTGGATTTTCTGCATTCCGAACAGTCGGCGGATATGGTGTTGATCGCGGACCTGCAGGACAGGGCCGCGCTGGATGCGTACCAGCAGCATCCGCTGCATCAGGCCGTGATACCGATGATGCGTCAGGCCACGCTTTCCCGTACGGTTGTTGATTTCGATCTGTGAAAGACTTTTTCCCGCGCATGAACGGGGTATAGTTTCGACGACTGGAGGTTTAGATGTTCAATGGCACCATGACAGCGCTGGTCACGCCGTTCCGTCAGGGGCGGATTGACGAGGAGGCTTTCCGCGCTCATATCGAGCGACAAATCGGGGCCGGGGTTGATGCCGTTGTGCCGGCAGGGACAACCGGAGAGGCGGCCACGCTGTCGTTTGCCGAGCATAAGCAACTGATTGCCATCGCTGTTGATCAGGTCGCCGGAAGAGTGCCGGTCATTGCCGGGACCGGCAGCAATAATACGGCCGAATCCATTGAGCTGACGCAGGCCGCCAAGGCGCTGGGGGCCGATGCGGCTTTGCTGATTTCCCCGTACTACAACAAACCGACACAGGAAGGGATTTATCTGCATTACAAGGCAGTGGCCGATGCCGTGCATTTGCCGCAGATCATCTACAATGTGCCCGGAAGGACCAATTCCAATATTCTGCCGCAGACCGTGGCGCGTCTGTCGCGCGTGGTCAATATCGTCGGCATCAAGGATGCCACTGCCGATATGGAACAGCTGGTGCATACACTGGATGCCTGTGAGGGTCGTATCGAGATGTATTCCGGGGATGACGCAACGGTTGTGCCTTTCATGGCGCTGGGCGGCCAGGGGGTGATTTCCGTCGTATCGAATATCGCTCCTGGTACCATGCGTGCGCTGACGCATGCCATGCAGGCCGGTGATCTGGCGGCGGCGAGACAGGCCCAGTTCACCCTGCGCGAACTGAATCGCAGCCTGTTTCTCGAATCCAACCCCATACCGGTGAAAGCAGCCTGTCATGCCCTGGGCTGGATGGGTGAGGAGATTCGCCTGCCATTAACTCCGATGAGCGCGCCGGCACGGGAGGAATTGCTGACGGCGATGCGAGCATTCGTTTCGGAGTTCGATCATCTGGAGTTTGGCCGCTAATACGCAACCGCGTTACAGGTGGCTGAGGTATTACCTCAGGCGCCTGCTGCATTCCATCGCCTATTTTATTGCCAGCGTCGGGGCGATGGCGCTGTTTGTGCTGGTGCTGATGGTGGCTGAGGCCGTTATTTATGCCCTGACCGGCAAGCCGGTTTCCATCTGGGCAATGGTGATTGCCGGTGTGGCGGCGGCGTTTGGTTTTGCTCCGGCCGTACATGTGATGCAGCGCTGGATGGATCAGCTTTTTTTCCCCCGCCATCTGAATGTCGTCGCGGCAATTCGCCAGCTTGGAGTGGAAGACCTGGCTGATCTGTCCGTTGAGGACATCGAGGTGCGGTTGCTGGAGCGTATCTGCAAGGTCAGTCACCGTCGTTTCGCCGCACTGGATGAGCGCAGGCTGGAAAACGGCAAGGTGTTCGTGTATCCGGATGATGCTCCGGCGGTGCCCCTGCATTGGTCTGGTGAGAAAGGCCTTGGCGCGTATGAAGTCTGCATGCCGTTGAAGAAAGGGCAGGAGGAGATATATCTGTTGCTCGGGCCGGGTGAGGACGGTTGGCCGCTGGATGCGGAAGAACGAAAAAGCCTGGAGGGCCTGGCCCGATTCGCGGCCATGAGCCTGGAGCATGCGCGCGTGACCCGGCAGCAATTGCAGGATGCGAGGCTGGATTCATTATCCAGAATCACCCAGCAGCTGCATTCGCACGATCTGAAGAACCGATTACATGATCTTGCTTTTCTGGCGCATCATCTGGAATCGGGCAAGCTGGATGAGGATGATATCAAACGTCTGGTCTCGGCCATTGGCAAGGTGACCGGGCGCATGCAAACGCTGATGCAGCGCATGTCCGACCCGAACGCACCGCTGCATGTTCGCCTGGCACCGCTGGATATTCCGGCCCTGATTCGTAAAACGGTCAGTGAGCGTTTATGGCCTGCCGGCGTGCATGTCGAGATGCAGCTGGCCAAAGTCCCTCCGGTCGCGGGTGATGAGGAGCTGTTGCGCGGCGTGCTTGAAAACCTGTACGACAATGCGGTGCAGGCAATGAACTCTGACGGGCGATTGCAGATTGTGCTGACACATACGAAGGACCGGGTTCAGTTGCAGGTGAGCGATAGCGGTTGCGGTATTCCTCGTGATTTCCTGCAGCAGCGGCTGTTTCAGCTTTTCAGTACCAGCAAGGAGCATGGCCTGGGGGTCGGATTGTATCTGAGTCGCCGGATTATGCTGGCACACGGCGGGAACATTACGGCGTACAGCGAAGGCGAGGGCAAAGGTTCCACCTTTACGCTTGATCTGCCATTGTGGAGCGTGGAACATGAGACGATGGCATGTGGCGCGCTGCCAAAGCAGGAGGATGAATAATGCAACAGAGCATTCTTGTTGTCGATGATAACGAGATCAATCGCCTGAATCTCAAGCTTTTGCTCAAGCATGAGTATCAGGTGTTTGAGGCGGGAGATCTTGATTCGGCCGATCATATGCTGGGCGAGCGGCGCATTGATCTGGTTGTGCTGGATCTGGCATTGCCGCCGGAGCCGGATAACCCGGAAATCGGTCTGGGATACCTGCAACGCCTGCGTCGGGAAAGTCCGGATACCCCTGTGGTGGTGATCACCGGCCATGATGAGCGAGCCATTGCCGCACGGGCACGCAAACTGGGGGCGCTGGATTTTTTCGGCAAGCCGTTTGATCCCGATGAGGTCAAGGAAACCATTGACCGGGCCGTTGCGGAACGCCTGAAAACGTTGCGCGAGCGGGAGATGCAGCGTTTGCTCGAGGCCCAGGTCAATGATGAGATTCTGGGTGATTCTCAGGCCATCCGGACGTTGAGAACCATGATTGAACAGGTGGCGCCGACGCCCTCGACGGTGCTGATACGCGGCGAGACAGGAACGGGCAAGGAACTGGTGGCGCGTCATTTGCATGCCGCCAGCAGTCGCAGTGCGGGGCCGTTTATTGCCATCAATTGCGCCGCCGTCAGCGCGGAACATCTGGAGGCCGAGTTGTTCGGTTATGAGAAAGGCGCCTTTGCCGGCGCGACGCGACGCAAACTGGGCTGGTTTGAACTGGCCGGAGGGGGCACCCTCTTTCTGGATGAGGTGGCAGGTCTGCCGCTGGCAGTGCAGGCCAAGCTGTTGCGGGCGATTGAAACATCCGAATTCAGCCGTCTCGGGGCCGAGGCGACGATTCATTCGGATGTGCGCCTGATCTGTTCAACACGGGAAGATCTGGAACAGTTGGTGGCGGAAGGCAAATTCAGGGATGACCTGTATTACCGCATCCATGTCGTCGAGATCAGGGTTCCGCCATTGCGCGAGCATCTGGAAGACCTGCCCGAAATGGCGCAGGCCATCCTGCTGCGCAAGGCGGTAGCCTGTGGCAAGCCGGGGCTGCGGCTGAGCGAGGATGTGATTGATGCGATGCAGCGTTACAGCTGGCCGGGGAATGTGCGGGAGCTGGAGAATGTTATTGAACGCGCCGTGGTGCTGGCGCGTGGCGAAGTTGTGGATTCATTGCCGTCCCTGTCCGGGCCACAGCAAAGTCATACTGATCCGTTGCAGCAATGGTTTGAACAATTGCCGGAATCGGGTGTGCGGGCCGAGAAGGCCGTGGCCATGTTTGAAAAGCAACTGGTGCTGACCGCACTGGAGCGCAACCAGCATATCAAGGCGCGGGCCGGGCGCTGGCTCGGTTTTGGCGAACGCGCCAAGGACAAGATGCGTTATCTGTGTGATAAATATGCGATTGATACCGGGGATGCGGAATGAAATGGTGGCTGCTGCCGATGTTGATATGCGCGGCCGTGCTCAGTGCGCAGGCGGAGGATTTCAAGGAGGATTATCTTTATTACCGTGATGTCAATGTGCCGCCGTATCAGAAGTTGCGCGAGTTTTTCGATATGCCTGATCGGCCGGGAACCTATGAAGTGGCCCTGTTGTCCGATTCCATGGGTCCGCTGACCTTCCGGGTGCTGCGCGTCCGTGAGGAGCATGAACAGGAGGTCATTCAGCAGCGCAGTTATCATCTGGAAAATCATGAATTCCAGATGGTTTTTCCCAACCGTTCAGGCAAGGATGATTTAATTGTCGAGATTGCCAATTCCAATCCTGCACTGACCGCCAAGATTTCCGTCTACGTGGTGGAATTGCGATGAAGTCAGCGCTTCATCTTATGTCCCGGCCAATTGATCCGTCCGGGCAGTTCCAGGAACAGTTCCGCCGTCGCTTTACCATGACGCTGCTGATTATCGGCTCTGTGTTTTTGCTGTCGTTTGCTCCGGTCGATTATTTTGCCGGGCTGCATGCCCTGGCCATTGCCAATGTGCTTTTCGCCCTGTTCCTGCTGAGTGCTGCGGCCTGGATGTATATCAGCGGGCGGGTTCATTCGGTGACGCGTGCGGCCATTGCGGGGTTCCTGATATGGTTTATGGTGACCATTCCGACGAGTGTTCTGGTGACGATATGGTTCCCGGTGTTTCCGCTGGTGACATTTTTTGGTTTGGGTCGTCGGGAAGGCATGTGGTGGTCGGGTGTGTTTCTGTTGCTGGTGGCACTGGAATACCTGATATGTCGGCACATGGGGATCTATATCGCCAATGATATTTTTCTTGCGTCCACACTGGCCTGCCTGGCGCTGGTGATTGTCTCGGTTGTGTACTACCAGCGCCTGCTTGAATTATTGCAGGAGGCTGTGAGCAAGCAGTTTCAGCAGCTGCAGCATGCCCAGCGTCTGGAAAGTATCGGTGTCCTGGCCGGCGGCGTGGCGCATGATTTCAACAATCTGCTGGTCGGAATCATGGGCAATGTCGAGTTGCTGATGCTGGATGAAACAGATCACAATCAGGCGCGCAAGCGGCAGCTGGGTGAAATGCTCAAGTCGGCACAACGCGGCGCGGACCTGGTCCGTCAGTTACTGTCGTTTGCCGGCAAGGGTGGCTGGGAATGCGGGAATATTCAGCTGGATGCATTTCTGGAAGAGATTCGTCCGGCGATTGCCTCGGTTGCCGGCGCGCATGCGCAGCTGGTGATCAATGCCGATTCTCCGCTGTTGCCGATTGAGGGAGACCCTAAGCAGCTTGAACAGGTATTGCTGAATATGGTTGCCAATGCCCGGGAGGCCACCGTTGCCGGGCGCACCTGCATGATTCATATCCGCACGGGTATCAGGCAAGGGACGTTGCCATCATCCGTGGTGCTGGATGCCATGGGCGAGCAACAGCGCGAAGGCCCGCTGGTGTATCTGCGCATCGAGGATAATGGCCGTGGCATGGATGCGGATCTGCTGGACAAGGTGTTCGATCCGTTTTTTACTACCAAGGAGGCGGGGTCCGGTCTGGGACTGGCTGCAGTGGCCGGCATCATGCGCAGCATGTCCGGCGCGGTTGAAGTGCAAAGCCGCAAGGGTGAGGGCAGTGCGTTTATCCTGTGGTTTCCCGCCATCGGCGAATCGCAGGCGATTGCATCCGATGCCGCGCCCGGGCATAAACGCGCGGCGAAGCCGGCTGCTTCCCTGCCAGCCCTGCGGGGTACGGTGCTGCTGGTGGATGATGAGGATGTTGTGCGGGCAGTAGCCCGGAAAATGCTCGAAGCCGCTGGCCTGCGGGTGATGGAGGCGGAGGATGGTGCGACTGCCTTGCGTCTGTTGCAGGAAGCGAGGCAAACGGTGGATTTGCTGGTGCTGGATTATACCTTGCCGGATATGAAGGGTGATCGCGTGTATGATATTATGCTCAGTCGCGGCACGCCGCCACCGACGATCATCTGCAGTGGTTATGGCGAGGTGGCCGACACCCTGCATGTGCAGCGGCAAAAGGTATTGTTTGTGCGCAAGCCTTTTCGCATGCAGGAGCTGATTGCTGCGGCGGAGCAATGCCTGCAGGGGGAAGGGGCATGAAGATAGTGTGGCGGGTTGCGTGCATCCTGTTGTTGTGTTGCGCCGCCGTCTGCCCCCGGCCGGCAATGGCCGAACACCTGCAAACGGTTCGTGTGCAGCTGAAATGGAAGCATCAGTTCCAGTTCGCCGGGCTGTATATGGCGCTGGAGAAAGGGTTCTACCGTCAGGCAGGGCTGGACGTGCAGCTGCTGGAGGGCGGCCCGGGGCATGCGCCGGTGGACGCGCTGCTGACCGGGGATGCGGAATACTGCATTGCCGATAGCGGTGTGCTGCTTTATCGGGCGGAAGGCAAGCCGTTGACTGTGCTGGCCAGTATTTTCCAGCATTCGCCACAGGTGCTCTATACCCGCGACGATATTGCCACGCCGGCCGACCTGAAGGGGCGCAGGGTCATGATGCAGAAGGGTTATTTGACGGCCGAGGTGCAGGCGCTGTTGAACCATTATGGCGTGCATGCCGGTGATTTTGAGCGCCAGCCCATTGGCAGTATTGATGATCTGATTGCGGGCCGAACCGATGCCTTTCCCGGTTACAGCAGTAATGAAGGGTTTCTGCTGGCGCAGCGCGGTATTGCCCATCATATGTTCCGGCCGCGTGATATCGGCATCGATTTTTATGGTGATGTGCTGGTGACGAGTGAACGCGAACTGGCTTTCCATGCCCCGCGAGCTGAAGCCTTTCGACGGGCCACCCTGCAGGGCTGGCGTTATGCGCTGGAACATATCGACGAAACCGTTGCGCTGATTCTCAATCGCTATAACACCCAGCATAAGTCACGGGAATATCTTCGTTTTGAAGGTGAGAGCATTCGTTCGCTCATGGTTCCCGATGTGGTGCCCATCGGGCTGTCCAACAGGCTTCGCTGGCAACACATTGCCGATACCTTTGCCGCTTCCGGCTTTGATGTCTCGGGAATCGACTGGGACAGCTTTCTTTATTATCCCACAACCAGCCTGAGTCAGGTTCTGTATGAGTACCGCGCCATTGTGACCATTGTCGCGGTATTCGGGTTCGCCCTGTTGCTGGCGGTCTATTCCATCTTATTGCATCGACAGGTGCGCCGCCGGACACAACAGTTGCAGCAGGCCAGCGTTGAGTTCGAGCGCATTCTCGATCGCATGCAGGATGTTTATTATCGTGCTGATGCGGCGGGCAAGGTGCAGTGGATATCGGCAACGGTAAAGGATAAAATGGGTTATACGCGCGAGGAGCTGATCGGCAAGCCCCTGAGCCAGCTGTATGCGGACGCGGATGGCAGGCTGCGCTTTCTGCAGGCGCTTGATGCCAATGGCGGACATGTTGATAATTATAAAATGCGCTTGCGTCGCAAGGATGGAAGCATCCTGTGGGCCGAGGCCAGTTCCCAGTATATAGTCGATGAACAGGGTCAGATTGTCGGCATTGAAGGCAATGTGCGGGATGTGACGCAACGGCATCTGGCGGAAGAATCGGCGCGCAAGGCCCGTGCCGAGCTGGAAGTCATTTTCGACAATATGCAGGACACCTTTTACCGGGCGAATGCCGACGGCATTGTGGTGTTTGCCTCGCCCTCGGTGCAAGCCCTGCTGGGCGTGTCCGTCGGCGAGATCGTTGGCAGCAGTCTGGACGAATGGTATGCCGAGCCCGATGGGCGGGAGCTTTTTCTGGATGCACTGCAGCAGAATGGCGGCTCGATCACAAATTTTGAAACCCGCCTGCGCCATCGTGACGGTCATGTCGTCTGGGTCTCTGCCAGTTCGCATTATTGTTATGATGATGACGGGAAAATCATCGGTGTTGAGGGTGTCGTGCGCGATATCAGCGATCTCAAAAAGGCCGAACAGGAGAAGACAGAGCTGACCGCGCAGTTTCAGCAGGCCCAGAAGATGGAAAGCATCGGATTGCTGGCCGGCGGCATCGCACATGATTTCAATAACCTGCTGGTCGGTGTGATGGGCAGTGCGGAACTGGCCATGATGGACCTGCACCGGCCCGGGGAAATGCAGGCACACCTGCAGCAGATTATCCAGTCGGCGCAGAAGGGCTCCCAGCTGGTGCGACAATTGCTGGCCTATGCCGGGCGCGGCAAGGTGAGTGTGGAACGCGTGGAAATCAATGCGCTGCTGAAAAACATGGCGTCCCTGATGCGCACGGCGATCAGCAAGCAGGCGGATTTGCAATATGACCTGGCCACAGAACCCTGTTTCGTGATGGGCGATGCCAGTCAGCTGGGGCAAATCATCATGAATCTGATCGCGAATGCCTCCGATGCCCTGCAGGAACGGCCCGGAACGGTGCGTTTGCGTACCGGAATCACATTGCTGCAGCGTGAGGATATTCAGCCTATGCTGCCGTATGATGATGACATAAAAGCGGGTGAATATGTGTTTTTTGAGGTGGCGGATGATGGTTGCGGGATTGCGCCGGAGATTCGCGATCATTTGTTCGACCCGTTTTTCACCACCAAGCCGGAGGGGACCGGCCTTGGCCTGTCGGCCCTGATGGGAATCGTCAAACAGCATGGCGGCCGCATTCAGGTTCGGAGCACGCCCGGGGAAGGCAGCAGTTTCTGCGTTTATTTGCCGCGCACAGGGGGCGCAGAGGTTGCGGCAAGGCCGGAGGCGGCGATTGAATCGGCAAGCGAAACGCCGCGGCTGGCAGGAACGGCACTGGTTGTGGATGATGAGGCGGCGGTACGCCGGGTGGCAGCCGGCATGCTCGGGCACGCCGGCATGCGCGTGCTGCTGGCTGAGGATGGCAAGCATGCGCTGATGCTGCTGGACAAACATGCAGATGAGATTGATCTGGTGGTGCTGGATATCAGCATGCCGGGCATGCATGGCGAAGAGGTGTTTGCCATCATGCGTCAGCGTATGCCGGAGTTGCCTGTCATTATTTCCAGCGGGCATCCCCGCACGGAGGCCACATCTGCATTTGGCCAGGATCATCACGTGACCTTTATGCACAAGCCCTACAATTATCAAAAACTGATTCAGACGGTTGCCACGTTGCTGTCATAGGCAGGGCTTGTAAACCTGCATGGTTGACCCCATACATGTTGTGAAACAAATGATGGAGGCATGGATATGCAGGATATGAACCGGCTGACACAGAAGGTACGAGAGGCTATTGCGGCCAGTCAGTCACTGGCGGTGAAATTGCAGCATCAGGAAGTGGATGGCGAGCATCTGCTGATGGAATTGCTGACCCAGGAGAACGGGCTGGCGCCGCGATTGCTGGAGCAGGCGGATATCCCGGTGGAGGTGCTGAAGGCGCGCCTGCAGGAATCGCTGACCCGGCGGCCGCGCGTCAGTGGCGGTGGCGTGGAAGCCGGCAAGATTTATATTACCCAGCGTTTGCAGCAGTTGTTTGTGCGTGCCGAGGAAGAGGCCGGACGGCTGGGCGATGAATATGTGTCCGTCGAGCACTTGCTGCTGGCGCTGATTGCCGAAGGGAAGCAAACCGATGCCGGACGCATTTTGTCGGAGCTGGGCCTGACACGGGAGTCGTTTATGCAGGCGCTGGAGAAGGTGCGCGGGCATCAGCGGGTGACGACCGATACGCCGGAGGCGCAATACGAGGCCTTGCAGAAATACGGCTCCGATCTCGTGGAACTGGCTCGCAGCGGCAAGCTGGATCCGGTGATTGGACGTGACAGCGAAATTCGTTCGGTCATACGTATTCTTTCCCGCAAGACAAAGAACAATCCCGTACTGATCGGTGAGCCGGGCGTGGGCAAGACGGCCATTGCCGAGGGGCTGGCGCAGCGCATTGTTTCCGGCGATGTGCCCGAAGGGCTCAAGGACCGGACGATTTTCGCCCTGGATATGACCGCATTGATGGCCGGCGCCAAGTATCGCGGTGAATTCGAGGAGCGGCTTAAGGCCGTGCTCAAGGAAATCCGCGAGGCGGAAGGGCGTATTATTCTGTTTATCGATGAGTTGCACACGATTGTCGGTGCCGGCAAGACCGAGGGCTCATCGGATGCCGGTAATATGCTCAAGCCCATGCTGGCGCGCGGCGAGCTGCATTGTATCGGTGCAACCACGCTGGATGAGTACCGGCAGTATATCGAAAAGGATGCGGCGCTGGAGCGGCGCTTCCAGCCGGTCATCGTCGATGCGCCGGATGTCGAGGACTCGATTTCGATTCTGCGCGGTCTGCGCGAGCGTTTTGAGCTGCACCATGGCGTGCGCATTGCCGATGCGGCATTGGTGGCCGCGGCGGTGCTGTCGGATCGCTATATTTCCGACCGCTTCCTGCCGGACAAGGCGATTGATCTGGTCGATGAGGCTTGTGCCTCGATTCGCACGGAGATGGATTCGATGCCGGCGGAACTGGACGAGATTACCCGTCGCGTGATGCGGCTGGAAATCGAGGAAACGGCGCTGAAAAAGGAGAAGGACAAGGCCAGTGCCGAGCGTCTGAAGGCATTGCAGCAGGAGTTGGCCGATCTGAAGGAACGGCGCGATGTAATGCGCGCGCAATGGGAAAAGGAAAAAGGGGCCATTGCGCAGGTGCAGGCGTTGCGTGAGCAGATTGAGAAGGTGCGGCGCGATATCGAAGAAGCCGAGCGCAGCTACGACCTCAATCGCGTAGCGGAATTGCGCTATGGCACCCTGCCTGAACTGGAGAAGCAGTTGCAGGAGGTTGAAGCCACCGCCGAGGAGAAGGCTCTGCTGCGCGAGGAGGTGACCGAGGAGGAGATCGCCGAGGTTGTGGCTCGCTGGACCGGCATTCCGGTTACGCGGCTGATGGAAGGCGAGCGTGAAAAGCTGTTGCGTCTGGAGGATGTGCTGCATGAGCGGGTCATCGGTCAGGATGAGGCCGTGCAGGCCGTGGCGGATGCGGTATTGCGGGCGCGTGCGGGCATCAAGGACACGAAACGGCCGGTCGGCTCGTTCCTGTTCCTGGGCCCGACGGGCGTGGGCAAGACCGAGCTGGCACGCACGCTGGCGCGCACCCTGTTCGATACCGAGGACAATATGGTGCGCATCGATATGAGCGAATATATGGAGAAGCACACGGTATCGCGTCTGGTTGGCGCACCTCCGGGCTATGTCGGCTTTGAGGAAGGCGGCCAGCTGACCGAGGCGGTGCGGCGCAAACCGTACTGCGTATTGTTGCTCGATGAGGTCGAGAAGGCGCATGCCGATGTGTTCAATATTCTGCTGCAGTTGCTGGATGACGGGCGTCTGACCGACAGCCATGGGCGCACGGTCAGCTTCCGCAATGTGATTGTGATCATGACCAGCAATATCGGCAGCGAATATCTGCTCGAAGGCATTGATGCCGAGGGACATATCTCGGCGGAGGCGCGGGCACAGGTCATGGCCGCTCTGCGCAGCCATTTCCGGCCCGAGTTCCTGAACCGCGTGGACGATACGGTATTGTTTAAGCCGTTGACCGAGCAGGATATCGTGCAGGTTGTGGACCTGTTCCTGGACGAGCTCAGGCAGCGGCTGGCCGAGCAGCAGCTGACGCTGGAAGTCACCGATGCCGCGCGGCGCTGGATTGCCGGCAAGGGTTACGATCCGGTGTTCGGTGCCAGGCCGCTGAAGCGGTTTATCCAGCAGCATGTGGAAACCCCGCTGGCTCGTCAGCTCATTGGTGGTCAGCTGACCCCCGGCAGCCGGTTGGTTGTCGATGCTGATGCACAGGGCCTGAGCATCACGACCGGCTGAGCTGCGGGTGCAGATTTTCCCCCTGTCCGGTGCATGGATTTCCTCTATGCACTGGACCTTGCCGGTCTAGAGTTGACAGTGCCGATCAATTTGATTAGCAAGTCAACCCCAATCTCGAGAGGAGGATGTATATATGAAAAAGATGATGATCGCAGCGGTTGCTGCCATGGCGCTGGGTGCTTTTGCCACGACCGCTTCGGCCAAGCCTTTCTGTGCAACCTGTCATGCAGGCCACAAGGACAAGGTAGGTCCGTCGTTTGAAAAAGTGGTGGCTGCCTATGGTTCGGTTGATGCCGTATTTGAATTCCTGAATTCGGATGCACCGCTGGAGCCGAAAGTGGCTGAATTCGCCAGCAAGAAAAACACCATGAAAGGTCAGCTGAAGAAATATCGCAAGCTGAACGACGAGAAAAAAGCGGAAGTACGCGCTTGGGTCGAAGAGCAGATCAAGTAATCAGCGCATAAGCGTATGAAAAGGCGGTCCGTTCGGGCCGCCTTTTTTATTGTGCACCTCCCGTGCATGTCCGGTAGCATGCGTGCATGGCTATTGTGAATCGGCGCGCGCGTCACGAATATCATATTCTGGAAACCTTTGAGGCCGGCATCATGCTGACCGGGCCGGAGGTCAAGTCCGTGCGGGCAGGGCAGGCCAATCTGGCCGAGGCGCATTGCATTGTGCGCAACGAGCGCGTGTTGCTCATTGGTTGCCATATCAGTCCCTATAAGCCGGCGTCCATGCATAATCCGAAAGAGCCGGCGCGCTCACGCACGCTGCTCCTGCACAAGCGCGAAATTCAGCGTCTGATCGGCAAGCTCAGGGAGAAAGGGCTGACGCTGGTGCCGTTGAAGCTGTACTTCAACGAGCGCGGCTATGCCAAGCTGGAGATCGGGCTGGCGCGCGGCAAGAAGATGCACGACAAGCGACAGGCATTGAAGGAGCGTGATATCCGGCGCGATTTGCAGCGACGCTACAAGATGTAAAAAGGGCGCCGCGGGCGCCCTTTTCGTTGCGAATCAGTTCTTCGACTTATCGACGATTTTCTTGATCCACGGCATCATGCCACGCAGGCGTTCGCCCACCTGCTCAATCGGGTGCGCGGCGTTCAGGCGACGATAGGCCGTCATGGACGGATAATTGGTGGCGCCTTCCAGAATGAACTGTTTGGCGTATTCGCCGGTCTGGATGCGGTGCAATGCTTCACGCATGGCCTTGCGTGATTCCTCATTGATGACCTTCGGTCCGGTGACGTATTCGCCGTATTCTGCATTGTTGGAAATCGAATAGTTCATATTGGCGATGCCGCCCTCATACATCAGGTCGACGATGAGCTTCAGCTCATGCAGGCACTCGAAATAGGCCATCTCCGGCGCATAGCCGGCCTCGACCAGGGTTTCAAAACCGGCCTTGACCAGTTCCACGCAGCCGCCGCAGAGCACGGCCTGTTCGCCGAACAGATCGGTTTCGGTTTCGTCCTTGAACGTCGTTTCAATAATACCGGTGCGCCCGCCACCGATGGCCGAGGCATAGGACAGGGCAATTTCCTTGGCACCGCCACTGGCATCCTGATGAATGGCGATCAGGTCCGGGATGCCGCCGCCCTTGACGAATTCGGAGCGTACGGTGTGACCAGGCGCCTTCGGCGCGATCATGATGACGTTCAGATCATCGCGCGGCACGATCTGGTTGTAATGAATGGCGAAGCCGTGGGCGAAGGCCAGCGTGGCGCCCTGCTTCAGCTTCGGCTTGAGCTGTTCGTTGTACAATTGCGCCTGAAATTCGTCGGGCGTCAGCACCATAACCAGATCGGCATCGCCAACGGCATCTTCCACGGTTTTGACCGGCAGGCCGGCGGCCTCGGCCTTGGCCGCAGAGGCCGAACCCGGGCGCAGGGCGACGGTAACGTCCACGCCGGAATCCTTCAGGTTGTTGGCATGTGCATGACCCTGTGAGCCATAACCGATAATAACAACTTTTTTGCTGCGAATGATGGCAAGGTCTGCATCCTTGTCATAATAGACATTCAGGGCCATATTCAGTTCCTCCAAACAGTTCTATAAAGATAAAAAGGTGGCGCACGCTAGCCGTTCCCGAAGAAAATTTCACCCCTTTTCAGAAGTTCTGCCGGCAGGCATAGTTATCATTCCAGCAATGATGAACAGCTCTTCATCATGAGTTCATTATGCTTGAAGATGTGCGTTGAATAATGTCGTCCGGATGCTGTCTGCAGGCAGTCACTTTGATACAGGGAAAGGAGAAGACAGATGAGATTTTCAGCTTTACTGGCCGCGTGCATGGTGATGTTTTCATGGCAGGCAAATGCCGCCGGCTTTCAGCGGCAGGAGGCGCCATTGTTTCCGGTGCAGCCGGTATTGTCGGACAGGCATGCGGATCTGGTGTATCCGTCGGTTGCCGGCGATTTTCTGGTGTATAACCGCAAGGACAGCAAGGGCTACAGTGTCGTGCAGACATCAAAGCATTCACCGCGCCTGGATGGACGCGTGATTCAGCCGCAGTTTCTGGGCGAGGCCATTCGTTTCGGAGTGGCTACGCAAGATGGCGCCATTGGTTATGTCAGCAGCCGTCTGGGCCCGATTTCGGCCTGGATGAAGCAGGCACAGGGTGACGGCCATGTGGCCATTGCCAATATGCTGACTTTTCGTGGCGCACTGGCACCGCATCATCTGAAAGCTTCGCCTGACGGGCGCTTCTGGACGTTTGATTCCACCTTCGAAAAGAACCGCTATAACCAGTTGCTTAATGAGTTCGGTCAGGTGCCGCATATTGAACTGTATGGTCAGGACTGGCGTATTTACAATTCGAATCTGTATCGCTGGAAGGTGGGCTATGCCGCAACGAAGACGGGGCAGAAGCAGAAATTCAAGAAGCCGGCGCAGTTTATTTTCGACCGCAAAAGCAGTCAGTTGACGATGATTCCCAATGCCTTTGACGGCGTTGTATCACCGGACGGACGCAAGATCGTTTTTGTGCGTGAAAACCATGGTAACTATGACCTTTGGTTGCAGGATGTGAACGGCAGCGATCTGGTGCAGTTGACGAGCAGCCCGTATGCCGATCTGGAGCCGGCATGGAGTCCGGATGGCTCAAGGCTGGCCTTTGTTTCCAACCGTGATCGCAAGGGCGATCCGCGCGGCATGTCGATTTATGTGCTCGATCTGAAAACGCTGAATGTGCAACGTGTCACCAACAGTCGCCATGCCATTGATGGCGGGCCGACCTGGAAAGACCGGTCAACGATTCTGTTCCATTCCACCCGTGAAGCGGCCGGCAGCACATGGTCCATCTGGCAAGTAACGATTCGCTGATATGGAGGTGTTTATGAAGCGTTCCCTGTATCTAGTCATCGCGCTGTTTGCCGTGAGCCTGCCGGCGCAGGCCGAGAATCTGCTGGACTGGCTGGAATCAGTCCAGCCGCCTTCATCCGCGGCGAATAAAAAGACCTCGGACGGGGCTGAGCTGCTGACCCTGGAGCCGGGGCAGCAGGAAATGTATCCGCAGGTTTCTCCGGACGGGAAGTATCTGCTGGTGGCCGTCAGCGAACACCGCAAGCTTTTGGTATCACGGCGTCTGACGGAGAATGGCGATCCGCTGAATGTGGTCAGCGATGATGTGCATGCCGCCGATTCGATTGCCTGGTACAATGAGCGTGAGGTCAGCTTTCTTTCCGACAGGGCCGGCGGTCTGGGTCTGTGGGTCAAGGCGGCCAATGGTCAGGGCGTTGTCCGCCGGCTGCAACGCTTGTATGGCAATCTGACTCAGGTGAAGGTATTGCCGGATGGCTCGATTCTGGCTGTGCGCCTGGAAGGCAAGCGCACGCCGGGAACGCATACCTCATCGTCCCATCGTGATGGTTTCGAGAACTGGGATATCAGGGGGTTCAGATCGAGCATTGTGCATATCGACAGCAAGGGGCTGGATCAGGTGCTGAGCGAGGGCAGTAATCCGGCTGTATCCCCGGACGGGAAATGGGTGGTTTTCTCAATGGCGGCCGGTCGCAGTCGGCATTTGTTTATCATGCATACC
>WFNX01000084.1 GCA_015488375.1 Mariprofundaceae bacterium
AGCAGTGTTCATTTCAGAGGGTCCTCCACGATGAGCCAGTCACCGCCTTCCAGATGACGATAAAAACAGGATGCCCGATTGGTGTGACAGGCCGGGCCGGTTTGTTCGATTTTCAACAGCAGCGTATCGCCGTCGCAGTCGAGAAATATATCCAAGACCTTCTGCACATGTCCGGATGACTCGCCCTTTTTCCATTGCGCCTGCCGGGAACGGGAATAGTAATGCGCAAAGCCCGTATGCAGCGTCTGGCGCACGGCCTCTTCATTCATCCAGGCCATCATCAAGACGCGGCCGGATGTGGCGTCCTGGGCAATGGCCGGTACGAGTCCTGCCTCGTTGAAGCGAATCTGCTCAAGCAGGCTCATGCCCGGTTCCGCCGATGTGCCGTCACGTGGTGAGCCGGGCCAGTACACGTCTGGCGGCTTCAATCGTGAAGTCGATATCCTCATCGCTGTGCGCCGCAGACATAAAGGCCGCTTCATACTGGCTGGGCGCGAGATAGACGCCCTCATCGAGCATGGCATTGAAGAAACGTCCGAAAAAGGCCAGGTCGCAATGCGTGCTTACATCGGCGCCGCAGCGTACGGCATCAAGCTCGGTGAAAAATACCGTGAACATGGCCCCGACCTGATTGGCTACGGCGGGAACACCGGCGTCGCGGCAGCCGGCCAGCAGGCCTTCTACCAGGCGTGTGGTTTTCTGCTCCAGCGCATCATAGAAGCCGGCTTCGCGCAGGCGCGTCAGGGTTTCAAGGCCTGCGCGCATGGCCAGCGGGTTCCCGGAGAGCGTGCCTGCCTGATAGACCGGTCCGTCCGGTGAAATCCGACGCATGATTTCCTCACGCCCGCCATAGGCGCCGACGGGCAGGCCGCCACCAATGATTTTTCCGAGGCAGGTCAGATCCGGCATGATGCCGAAGCGTTGCTGTGCACCGCCTTCGGCCACGCGAAAGCCGCACATGACCTCATCGAAAATCAACAGAGCTCCTTCTTTATCACAGATATCACGCAAGGCTTTGAGGAAGCCGGTGCTGTAAAGGTCCATGACACCGGTATTGCCCGGTACGGGCTCGACAATGATGCAGGCGATTTCATTCCTGTTTTCTGCAAACAGGCGTTTGACGGCATCGAGATCATTGAATGGCGCGGTCAGGGTCAGTTTGGCATAGTCTGCCGGAACGCCGGCGGAATCCGGTTCACCGAAGGTGGCGGCGCCGCTTCCGGCCTTGACCAGAAAGCCGTCGGCATGCCCGTGATAGCCGCCATCGAACTTGATGAATTTGTCACGGCCGGTGAAACCGCGCGCCAGGCGCAGGGCGCTCATCGTGGCTTCGGTGCCGGAATTGACGAAGCGAATGACCTCGATGGACGGCACCATATCAATGACCAGTTCGGCCAGTTCGATTTCCAGTTCGCAGGGGGCACCAAAGCTCATGCCTTTGGCCGCCGTTTCCTGCACACCGCGCACAACATCCGGATGAGCGTGGCCGAGAATCATCGGGCCCCAGGAGCCGACATAATCGATGTAGGCATTGCCATCGACATCATAAACCTTGCTGCCGAAAGCTCGCGCGAAAAAGCGGGGCGTACCGCCCACGCCCTTGAATGCGCGCACCGGCGAATTCACGCCGCCGGGCAATAAACGTTTGGCGTGTTCGAAATCGGATTGGGATTGTTCAATGGACATGCTGCTTCCTTGCTCTGTAAAATGGTGGTGCGACGTTAGAAAGCGAGCCGTCCGATGTCAAACAGGAAGCGTTATTTGCCGACCCAGATATCGTTCATATGCAGTTTCTTTTTCAGGGCCTCGGCTTCCTTTTGTGCGTCCTGTTTGCTGGCAAAGCCCGGTATATAAATGCGATACCATGTTTTGCCATTGATCTGCAGAGAGGTATAACTGACCGCCACGCCGAGTTTCTGAAGTCGCTCGCTTTCCCTGCGAATGGCATCCTCGGAGGTGCCGGATACCAGATTGACTTTCCATGGACCGTTATTTGATCGGGCTGGAGTTGCAGCCTTGTCCGTATCCTTTGGCGCCGTTGTGGCTGCTGCCGGAGCGGTTTTTGTTTCTGTTGCCGCGGGTGAAGGTGTGTTTTCTTCAGCGGCAGGTGCTTTATTGCTTTCATTGACAGGCGGCTTCTCCGCTGCTGTCGTTGATGCGTCAGGGGTGGTTTGAGCGGCTGCCGCTTCCTGTTGATCCGCTGTTGCGGTTTCAGCAGGCGCGGCCGCATCGACCGGGGCCGATGTTTCGTCCGTCATCTCGGGAGGGGTCTTTGATTGCACCAGATCTTCGAAGTGCTGCTCAATCTCTGTCTGACGGTTGTTGAGTGATGCCATGGCCTCATGGGTTCGGGCCATTTGCGCATGGACCAGGGCAAGCTGGTTTTCCAGTTGATCCATGCGACCGCTCTGGGCAAAGGCAATCCACAAGGCGGCGGCGGCAATAATGCAGGCAATCAGGCCACCGACAGAGAAAGGCAGTTTGCGGGGCGTATCCGATTTGACCGGACGTTCGATTTTTTCACCGGATGCGGCTTTCTGGAAGGGTGAGGCTTCTCTGGCAGGGATGATTTCATCCAGACCGGCGGCATCGGGCATCTGTTGTTCGTCACTCATGGCACAATCTCCGTCAAGGGCTGCTTTTGCGATGGGTAACACCTGTTCTGTCGGCTGACCGGCAGGTGAGCCGGCAGTCAGGTGAAGTTCGTTGAATGACTAATGCGCCATCTGGTTTTCCAGCCCGTGAATCATCATTTCCAGCTGGCTTAATGAAATAATTGTTGGTTCATGGTCCGGCTTTTTAAGGTAAATGGCAGTCCCTCCGCGGCTTTCGACAACGGTTTTGTCCCGATATTCCTTACCGTGGACCTGTTCGACAGCGTCGAGGTATTTTTCGATGACCTGAGGTACGACATTCATGACAAGCTCCTTCCCTTTGAATTGATAGCCTTATTAATAGCAAAGAAATGGCGCTTGTCAATCACACAGGAAATTTACGGACTTGGTTTGCCGGAAGGATTAAACATCGGAAAGGGCACGCGGGTGACATTGTTGTCCGGATCCGGCTCGATGACCTTGGCCGTACCGCGTTTGGCCACCTCATCGATGCGAATCACCGAGTGCATGGGGATAAAAGTGCGCTTTACCTGGGCGAATTCATTTTTCAGGCTTTCTTCAGCGGGATCGAGAACCAGGGTGCTGCCTTCACCAAAGACCAGTTCACCAATTTCAATGAAGCCGAGCATGGAAGAAGCCCCGACACTGTTGGCATAGATTTCATAGATTTTGTCCTGACAGACGAAGCGAACCTTATAAATACGTTTTTCCTTACTCATGAGGCAAGGCTAGCATATTCAGGCAGGGGATGAAATTTACGGCCAGTAGGTTACCGAAGCCGTGCAGGTCTCGGAAATTTCGATGCGGGAAATGCGCAGGCGGCTGTTGTTAATACCCGGTGCCAGCATGCGATAGAGTTCCGCGGCAACATTCTCGCTGGTCGGATTGATGCGGTCGAACGGGGGGATATCATTCAGGTGATAGTGATCCCACTTTGCCAGTGCCTGCTTCAGTTCACGTTTCATGATTTTGTAGTCGATGCCCATGCCCAGCTCATCGAGTTCATCGCATTCGACATACAGTTTGACATGCCAGTTGTGACCATGCAGTCGGGCGCAATCGCCGTCATAGCCGCGTAACAGGTGCGCCGCCGAGAAATGGGTCTCACAGCATAATTCGAAGCGTGCCATATCAGCCAGCACCAGGCAGCAGCATGGCTGCCGATACCGTGCGCCCTTCGGCCAGCAGAATATTGTATGTGCGTGCAGCAGAACGCGAGTCCATGCATTCAACGCCGATATGCTGCTCACGCAGCCAGATCAGAATATCCGCAGCAGGAAATGTCGTGAGTCTGCCAGTGCCGATCAGTAAAACCTCCGGCGCTTCATCCAGCAGCGGCCGCAGATGCTCAATGGACAGTTTGTCGATGGACGTCGGCCCCCAGGGTGAGGTGGTCTTACCGCGATGCAGCAGTAATCCATGCTCAAAACGTTCATGGTTGATTTTCAGCCAGCCTTCATCGTAGCCAGTAAAGATTCTGGCCTGATGACCCAGTTCCGGGCTGATATCCCCGGGGAGAAACGTGCTCAGGGTCGGGCCTCCATCTTTTTCATTTCTTCCTCATTGCCCTTGAAGTAACCGGCCAGCGACAGCATGACCGGGCTGGCGATATAAATCGATGAATAGGTACCTACGAGGATACCGGCCAGCAGCGTAAAGGCGAAATCGTGAATAACTTCACCGCCCAGGAAAAACAGGGCCAGCACGACCAGCAGCGTGGTCAGCGAGGTCATCAGGGTGCGTGCCAGTGTCTGGTTGACGGAGGCATTGGTGACAACCAGTTCGTCTTCCGGCTTTTTGCGTTTGCGGTTGGCTCCAAAGTTTTCACGGATGCGGTCAAACACAACAATGGTGTCATTCAGTGAATAACCGATGACCGTCAGGATCGCGGCAATCACCGGCAACGTGAATTCCTTGCCGGTAATGGCAAACAGGCCGAGGACGATTGTGACATCGTGCAACAGTGCGGCATCGGCGCCGAGGGCGAAACGGAATTCAAAGCGAAACGTGACGTACAGCAGGATCGCAACCATGGCAATGAGCACGGCCAGAATGCCCGCACGCGTCAGTTCCTCGCCCACCTGCGGCCCGACGAATTCCACGCGGCGCATTTCCACGCCATCAGCGCCAAACGCCGAGGTGAGTGCATCGAGAATCGCCGTGCTGATTTTGGCCGACTCGACATTATCCTTGTTTTGCACCCGGATCAGGATTTCTTCAGCAGAACCAAACTCCTGAATTACGGCCTGGCCGTAACCGGCAGGAATCAGCGCCTTGCGCACATCGGAAATTTCAGGCGCCTGGCTGAACTTGACCTCAACCAGCGTACCGCCGGTAAAATCGATGCCGAAGTTCAGCCCCTTTACGGCCAGTGCACCCAGTGAAATCATAATCATCAGGCCGGAGAGGGCGAGCGCGATTTTTCGTTTGCCGATAAAATCGATATTAATGTCAGGGCGAATCAGTTGCATATTATGCCTCTTAAATACTTAGTTTTTCAACGCGGCCGCGTTCGGTCGCCTTGGCAATAATGGCTCGTGTGACCATGATCGCCGTGAACATCGAGGCGAGAATGCCGACGCTGAGTGTGACGGCAAAGCCCTTGACCGGACCGGAACCGAACTGAAACAGCACAATGGCCGCAATCAGTGTTGTGATATTGGCATCGACAATCGTGGACAGGGCCTTGTCATAGCCGCCATCAATGGCGGCCAGCGGTGTCTTGCCCAGATGCAGTTCTTCGCGGATGCGTTCGAAAATCAGCACATTCGCATCCACGGCCATACCAATGGTCAGGACAATGCCGGCAATACCCGGCAGTGTCAGCGTGGCGCCGATCATGCTCATGGCGGCGACAATCAGGATCATATTGAAAATCAGGGCCACATTGGCCACCAGACCGAACATGCGATAGTAAACGATCATGAACAGCAACACGAGGATTGTCCCGATCATGATCGAGTTCATGCCCTGATCCACCGAATCCTGACCCAGGCTGGGGCCGATGGAGCGTTCTTCCACGACCTTGACCGGCGCAGGCAGCGCGCCGGTCAAGGTCGTGGAAGAACGCTCCATCGGCCCCAGCC
>WFNX01000085.1 GCA_015488375.1 Mariprofundaceae bacterium
ATCACCATGGATGCTATCATATGCGTACTCTCTCCTGGCACTCCGCATGCATAAAACATGCGAAATACCATCAACATCATTTCCGCACATGATAATCATTATCACCATCTGTCGCAAGGGATACGAATATTCGGACAACTGTGCGCTTTATGCAAAATGCGCCAACCTTCGACGCACAAACAGTGAACGCGACTAACGTGATCTATAACTGTACAGGAAGCAGGTCAAACATCAGTCACGGAAATTGGTAAACATCAGCGGGCGATCGGCATCCATGTCGCGAATCAATGCCATCACGGATTGCAGATCATCACGCTTCTTGCCGGTGACACGCACCTGATCGCCCTGAATCGCGGCCTGAACCTTGAGCTTTTCCTGCTTGACCCTCTTCACGATATCCTTGGCCAGCTCCTTGCTGATGCCCTGACGAATCGTGATCAACTGACGTTTCGTGCCGCCGCTGGCATCCTCCATATTACCGTAATCCAGACATTTCGGATCGAGTTTACGGCGCACCAGCTTGCTGCGCAGGATCTCCGTGATCGTGTTGACCTTGTAGTCATCGTCACCGATGACGGTAATCACGCCATCAGCCAGTTCTATACTGGCCTTGCTGCCCTTGAAATCGTAGCGCGTCGTAATTTCCTTGCGCACCTGATTCACGGCATTGTCCATTTCCTGCATATCGGTTTCGCAAACCACATCAAAGCTCGGCATCCTGTTCTCCTGCTTCCAGCTGTTCAACACGCTGACACAATAACTGTAAATCGCGCCAGCTGTGTCGTTTCTGCTGCGGCGAGCGCAGCAGATAGGCCGGATGATAACTGACCATCACCGGCATGCCATTGAGTTCATGCCAGCGCCCGCGCAAGGCCTTCAGCGGCGCATCCGTCTGCAGCACTTTCTGTGCGGCCACCCGGCCCAACAGACAAATCACTTTCGGGGAAAGAATATCCAGCTGCTGTGCAAACCAGGGATGACAGGCCGCAACTTCATCGGCCTCCGGATCACGATTCGATGGCGGGCGGCACTTGATTGTATTCATGATATATACCCGACTGCGATCCAGCCCCATGGCGGCAAGCATCTTGTCCAGCAGCTTGCCGGCCTTGCCGACGAATGGCTCGCCCTGCGCATCCTCGTCCCTGCCCGGCGCCTCACCGATAAACACGATATCGGCCTCCGGATTGCCGCTGCCGAACACGACCCGGGTACGCGTTTCAGCCAGCTTGCAGGCCGTGCATGTGGCGGCTTTTTCAGCCAGCCTGCGCATGCGCTCCGCAGCATTGCCGGCGCAATCTTCCGCTGCCGACGGAAGGGCCAAATCAGCAAGGGAGACCGGCGTCTGCACGCCGATCTCCCTCAAATAGAACGCAGTAAATGCTTCAGGTGACTGCGAATCAGACAAGCATATCCACCGCACTGGCTGAACCGAGATACACCGGCACGCGCTGATGCAGCCCCTGCGGCTGCACATCCAGCACCGATGCACCCTGGCTCATGGCCTTGCCGCCGGCCTGTTCCACCAGGAAGCCCATCGGAATCGCTTCATACAACAGACGCAGCTTGCCGTTCGGATTCTTTTCATCGGCCGGATAAAGGAATACGCCTCCCTTGAGCAAGGTACGGTGCATATCTGCCACCATCGAGCCGACATAACGCATGCCCAGCCCTGCCTGCTGCTTCATGGCATTGAATTTCTGCTGCAAATCACCCAGCCATTTATCGGCATTGGCCTCATTCACCGAATAATAACCACCGCTGGCCGGCACGCGCATATCCGGGTGGCTCAGTTCGAAACGTGCCGAGGTCGGATTATAGGTAAACCCGTGCACGCCCTGACCGACGGAGCACACAAGCATCGTGGACGGGCCATACAATACATAACCGGCTGCAATCACATCACGGCCTGCCTGCAGCGTATCGCTTTCCAGTGGCGTCTCCGTATTGGCCGTCTTGCGTTTGACGACCGAAAAAATCGTGCCTACCGGACCATCAATATCGAGGTTGGACGAACCATCCAGCGGATCGACGAGGACCAGATAATCGGCATTGGCATATTCCTCGATGACCAGCAGATCTTCCTGCTCTTCCGAACCCACCGCACAGACAAAGCCCGTGGCACGCATTTCCTCGAGGAAAATCTCGTCCGACAGCACATCAATCTTCTGCTGCTGTTCACCCTGTACATTTTCACCGCCGGCCGCTCCCAGCGCACCGCGGAACACGGCGCCACGCAACAGGTAGGCAATTTCCGTCGCCGCGCGGCCCACTCCCTGAATAATCGGCATCATGGCCGGACCATGCACACCCTGTTTGGCAATACTGTTGAGCGTAATCGGCATCATTCCCTCCTGACAAAAAAATCGCTGAGCATTATAGCATCCCCCCGCCGCTTCAGAAATGGAAACAAAAAAAAGCCCGGCCATAAAGACCGGGCTTGTATGAATAAGTGGCGGAGCGGACGGGACTCGAACCCGCGACCTCCGGCGTGACAGGCCGGCATTCTAACCAACTGAACTACCGCTCCATGGTGGGCGCTGCAGGGATCGAACCTGCGACCTACGGCTTGTAAGGCCGTTGCTCTCCCAGCTGAGCTAAGCGCCCGATAAAAACAAGGGCCTGAAACAAGCCCCCGTTTCGGGTGCGCGAACTATAGTCACGCTCCCGGAATATACAACCGTTTACTTAACGGCGTCTTTCAGTGCCTTGCCGGCCTTGAATTTCGGCGCCTTGGATGCCGGCACGTCAATGGTTTCACCGGTGCGTGGATTACGTGCGGTACGCGGACCACGTTCAGCAACCGAAAATGTACCGAAACCGACCAGTGATACGGAATCACCGCCAGCCAGCGCACTGGTGATACCACCCAGTACCGCTTCCACAGCCTTGCCTGCGTCGGCCTTGCTTAATCCTGCCTGATCTGCGACCAGACCTACCAATTCTGCTTTGTTCATTGTTCCTCCCGCTGATTCGATGGGCTACGAACTATACGTAGACACCCCCATCCTGTGTCAACATTTTTTTGTTTTCAGTGCGCCACGGCGGATGAATCGTCCTGACAGATATCCAACACAGCATTGGACGCAAAACTTGCGGCCATACTTACCCCGGACGGAAGCCGAGTCAAGGCGTGTTCGAGCACCTGATCCATATGTTCCACGGCATGAATCTCAAGACCTTCCGTCACATCGGACTCAATGTCTTTCAGATCCTTCAGGTTCTCCTGCGGAATCACCACATCGGTCAGCCCGCCGCGTTGCGCGGCCAGCAGTTTCTCTTTCAGGCCGCCAATCGGCAATGCCTTGCCGCGCAGGGTGATTTCGCCGGTCATGCAGACATGACGCCTGACCGGAATCCCCGTCAGCGCCGACACCATCGATGTCGCCATGGCCAGGCCGGCAGACGGCCCGTCCTTGGGAATCGCGCCTTCGGGCACATGCACATGAATATCCACCTTCTGATGGAAATCGGGCTTCAGCCCCAGTTGTCTGGCCCGCGAACGCACATAGGTCAGCGCCGCCTGAATCGACTCCTGCATCACATCGCCCAGCTGTCCGGTAATCGTCAGCTTGCCCTTGCCCGGCATCAGGGCCGTTTCAATCTGTAACAGCTCCCCGCCAACCTCGGTCCAGGCCAGCCCGGTCACCACGCCAACCTGATCATCCCGTTCGGCAATGCCAAAGCGGTATTGCGGCACACCGAGATAGGCCTCGATATCATCGGCGGCAAGCGTCAGCGGCTGCTCCGCCGACTGCGATACCCGCGCCAGCGCCACCTTGCGGCAAATCTTGGCAATCTGGCGACTCAGATCGCGCACGCCGGCCTCACGCGTATAATGCCGGATGATTTCCAGCACGGCGTCATCCGTAATGTTCAGATCATCATCCTTCAGGCCATGATTCTTCTTCTGCGTCGGAATCAGGTAACGACAGGCAATGGCCAGCTTTTCATGTTCGGTATAACCGGACAAATGGATAATCTCCATGCGATCCCTGAGCGGCGCCGGAATATTCAGACTGTTCGCCGTTGTAATAAACATGACCTCCGACAGGTCATAATCGACTTCCAGATAATGATCATTGAACGTCGCATTCTGCTCCGGGTCCAGCACTTCCAGCAGTGCTGAGGACGGATCGCCACGGAAATCCGACCCCAGCTTGTCGATCTCATCGAGCAGAATCAGCGGATTCTTCACCCCGGCCTTTTTCATCGACTGGATAACCTTGCCCGGCAACGAGCCGATATAGGTGCGCCGATGGCCGCGAATCTCCGCTTCGTCACGCATACCGCCCAGACTGATCCGCACAAACTCACGATGACTGGCCCGGGCAATCGACCGTGCCAGTGAGGTCTTGCCTACACCCGGCGGGCCGACAAAGCACAGAATCGGCCCCTTCATCTTGCGCACCAGCTTCAGCACCGCCAGATATTCCAGAATGCGCTGCTTGACCTTTTGCAATCCGTAATGATCGGCCTCGAGAATCGCCTCGGCTTTTTTCAGATCCCGACATAACCGGCTGCGTTTCTTCCACGGGATTTCTGTCAGCCATTCGAGATAATTACGCACGACCGTCGCTTCCGCACTCATTGCCGGCATCATCTTCAATCGCTTGAGCTCGGTTTTGGCTTTCTCTTTCGCTTCCCGGCTCAGGCCGACGCTGTCAATCAGCTTGCCCAGCGCCTCGATGTCCCCCTCGCCTTCATCTTCGCCCAGTTCCTTCTGGATCGCCTTCATCTGTTCATTCAGATAATACTCGCGCTGGCTTTTTTCCATCTGCCGCTTGACGCGCGAGCGGATACGCTTGTCAATCTGCAGCACCTCGATTTCATCTTCCATATGCGCATACAGACGCTCCAGGCGTTCAATGGAACCGGGCATCTCCAGCAATGCCTGCTTGTCATTCACGGACAGATTCAGATGCGAGGCAATGGTATCGGCCAGCTTGGTCGGATCCTCAATGGCCGCCACCGAGACAATAACTTCCGGCGGCAGCTTCTTGTTCAGTTTGACATAGGATTCAAACTTCTGCACCACCGAACGCATCACACCATCCAGCTCATCGGAAGACTCTTCCTTCTCCTGCATGACCGAATAGCGCCCATGCAAGCATCCGCCATGCTCGGTGATATCATCCACATGGACCCTGCAGCCGCCCTCAATCAGCACCTTGATCGTACCATCCGGCAATTTCAGCAACTGCAGGATATTCCCCAGACAACCAATCATATACAGGTCATCCACGGCCGGATCATCCATGGCCGCATCCTTTTGCGTCACCAGCAACACGGTCTTGCCGGCCTTCATGGCCTGTTCCAGTGCCTGCACGGACTTTTCACGTCCCACAAACAGCGGCACGATCATATGCGGAAAAACAACGATATCCCGCAACGGCAACAGCGGCAGTTCGCCCCGTTGCTCCACACCGGTGGCATTACCACCGCTTTCATTAATCCATTCGGCCAAATTGAACTCCTTCGGACATCTCGAGGCTGATCGTCATCTTCGCCCTGTCAGGCGCCTGCTTCTGCAGCCAGCTCCTCATCGAACATCAGCACCGGCCGGGCCTGCTTCTCCACCACGTCGCGATTGATCAGACAGGTGCGCACATTGCCCATGGTCGGGATATCATACATGATATCCAGCATCACGGCTTCCATAATCGAGCGCAGGCCACGCGCACCGGTTTTGCGCTGAATGGCCTTTTCCGCAATCGCCTCCAGCGCATCGTCGGTGAACTGCAGATCCACACCGTCATACGCCAGCAGCGCCTTGTACTGTTTGACCAGTGCATTTTTCGGCTGGGTCAGAATCTGCAACAGGGCTTCCTTGTCCAGATGCTCCAGCGTCGCAATCGCAGGAATACGGCCCACCAGCTCCGGAATCAGCCCGTACTTAATCAGATCATCCGGCTCCACATCCTTGAGCACATCGCCAAGCTCACGCTCCTGGCGGGTCTTGACGTCGGCACCGAAGCCCATGGAGCGAGCCTGCCCCTTGGCCTCAATCAGCTTCTCCAGACCATCGAACGCACCACCCATGATGAACAGAATATTCGTCGTATCCACCTGCATGAATTCCTGTTGCGGATGCTTTCGCCCGCCCTGCGGCGGCACGCTGGCCACGGTTCCCTCAATGAGCTTCAACAATGCCTGCTGCACGCCCTCACCGGAAACATCGCGTGTAATCGATGGCGATTCGGACTTGCGTGAAAGCTTGTCCACCTCATCGATATAGACGATGCCGCGCTGGGCCTTCTCCACGTCATAATCGGCTGCCTGCAACAGTTTGAGAATAATATTTTCGACATCCTCACCAACGTAGCCGGCCTCGGTCAGCGTCGTCGCATCGGCCATCACAAACGGCACCTTGAAAATACGGGCCAGCGTCTGTGCCAGCAGTGTCTTGCCGCTGCCGGTGGGGCCAAGCAACAGCACATTGCTCTTGGAGATTTCCACCTCATGCTTTTCATTATGCGCAATGCGCTTGTAATGGTTATATAGGGCTACAGACAGCAGGCGCTTGGCCGATTCCTGGCCGATCACATACTCATCGAGAAAATTCTTGATTTCAGCCGGCTTGGGCAGACCGTCCTTTTCCTTGTCGCTGTCCGCCTTTTTGTCCGACAACTCTTCCTGAATGATTTCATTGCACAATTCAATGCATTCATCGCAAATAAACACCGTCGGCCCGGCGATCAGCTTTTTTACATCATGCTGTGATTTGCCACAGAAAGAGCAATACAGCGTATTATCACTACCGTTATTTTGCGTCGCCATCGGCACCTCCGGCTGCATCCGTTTGTGCACGCGATGTCAGCACCTGATCAACGATACCGTAATCGCAGGCCTCGTCTGCGGTCAAGAAATAATCACGTTCGACATCATCGCTGACCTTCTTCAGCGGCTGGCCGGTATGCCCTGCCAGCATTTCATTCAGTCGTTCCTTCAGCTTGAGTATTTCACGCGCATGAATCTCGATATCCGTGGCCTGCCCCTGAAAACCACCCAAAGGCTGATGAATCATGATACGCGCATTGGGCAGGGCATAACGCTTGCCTGCCGCACCGGCAGCCAGCAGATGTGCGCCCATGCTGGCGGCCTGGCCGATGCATAATGTCGAAACATCGCTGCGGATGTATTGCATGGTATCATAAATGGCCAGCCCGGCCGTCACCAGACCGCCGGGACTGTTGATGTACAGATAGATATCCTTTTCCGGCGCTTCCGACTCCAGAAACAGCAACTGGGCAATTACCAGGTTGGCCACATGATCATCGACCGGCCCGTTCAGGAAAATAATCCTTTCCTTCAATAACCGGGAATAGATATCAAATGAACGTTCTCCCCGGGCAGTCTGCTCCACAACAACCGGTACCAGATTCATACTATCTCCTTGCCCATCAACAGGCTCAGGCCTGCTGTTCATGCTCTTCCTGCCAGGCCGAAAGGGTTTTCCTGACGCTGTTGGTATTGGCCTGCGAGACAATATAGTCAACACACTTGCCTTCAAGCA
>WFNX01000086.1 GCA_015488375.1 Mariprofundaceae bacterium
CTATTGAGCATTGGGGCCCACTATTGGATGACAGGAAATTAAAGCAATGTCTGGAAGTGCTACGTGATCAAGGAGCAAAAGAGCAGGCAAGAGCCATATGCAATTTGAGTAATGTCATCAATCTTCATTGGGTTCAGAACTTTTTTGACAGCCTAGAAACACATTGATTCGCAGTTTGATCTGATCGCGCTCGCGGCGAAACTCGTCCATGATCTCCGGGATCATCGATGCACCCGTGCTGTTTTTCCCGGGTGCCCGGCGCTAGCTGCGCTTGAGGTTGCGATAGAAATTCTCATGGGGGCCGATGGCCACAAGGGCAATGCAAGGCTCCGCCGGATCGTAATGATAGCCCAGCAGATATTGCTGCCCCAGCGCCTTGTACTTATACACGCGCAGGCCCTTCAGATCGCCCTTCTTCAGCGCGCCGACCTCCGGATCGACCAGCACAATGCGCACGGCTTCATCCAGCGCCCGCTTCTGGTTGGGATGCATTTTCTTGACTCCCCGCGCAAAGCTGCGCGCCTGGATGAGCTTCAATCGAAGCTGTACTCGCTGCTTTCCCCGGCCTTGATTTCCTCCAGGCCGATCAAGGCATCACGAATGAAGCTGAGCGGCAGGTCGGGATTTTCCTCGGCCAGCTTGCCGATCCTGGCCCAGTGCTCGATCTGTTTCGGTGGCGTGCGGTGATCCGCCCGGGCGCGCACGCGGGCCTCGTTCACCAAATCATCCGGCAGTTTGACTGCTGTTGCCATGATTTTCTCCTGCCATCGTTTGTGGTGCATCTTGTCATCATAGGTTGCATATTGCAACCTGTTTGCATTCAAGCGGCCTGAAGAAACGCCTCGATGCGTGCCTTGATCTGATCGCGCACGCGGCGGAATTCGGCCATGATCTCTGCTTCCGTGCCGGTGGCTTTCGCGGGATCGTCGAACGGCCAGTGCTGTTTTTCGCAGGTGGCCGGAACCGCCGGGCAATGCTCGTCGGCATGGCCGCAGACCGTAATCAGCAGATCGATCGTGTTCAGCAGTTTCGGATCAAGGACTTCCGACTCCTGGTTGCTGATATCCACGCCGGCTTCGCGCATCACGGCGATAGCGCGCGGATTTTTGCCGTGCGCTTCGATACCGGCGGAAAAGGCTTCAAAGCGCTTGCCACCCAGATGCCTGAGCCAGCCTTCGGCCATCTGCGAGCGGCAGGAATTGCCGGTGCACAGGAACAGCACCCTCGTTTTACCCATGTCTCACCTCCATTGCAGTCGTCCCCGATTCATACCAGCCCTTCGTCCGGTTGACGATTGCCACCACCGACAGCATGACCGGCACCTCGACCAGCACGCCGACCACGGTGGCCAGCGCAGCACCGGATTCGAAGCCGAATAGCGCGATGGCCGCGGCCACGGCCAGCTCGAAGAAGTTCGATGCGCCGATCAGTGCCGAGGGCCCGGCCACGGCATGATCAACGCCGAGCTTGCGATTGAGCCAGTAGGCCAGCATCGAGTTGAAATATACCTGCACCGTGATCGGAATCGCCAGCAACAGGATCACCAGAGGCTGGCGGATAATCTGCTCGCCCTGAAAACCGAACAGCAGCACGACCGTAACCAGCAGCGCCGCCATGGATATCGGGTCCATCATATGCAGCACATCATCGAGCTTGCCCTTGGATAACAAGGCCTTGCGTCCGATATAAGCCACCATCACCGGAATGACGATATACAACAGCACCGAGAGAAACAACGTGTCCCACGGTACCGTGATCGAGGCCACGCCGAGCAGCAGGCCGACGATCGGCGCAAAGGCGAAAATCATGACCACATCGTTCAGAGCGACCTGTGAAAGCGTAAACTGCGGATGGCCGTTCACCAGCCGCGACCAGACGAAGACCATGGCCGTGCAGGGCGCAGCTGCCAGCAGGATCAGGCCGGCGATGTAGTCGTCAATCTGCGCCGGATCCAGCCAGCCGGCAAACAGCAGGCGCAGGAAGATGAAACCCAGGAGCGCCATCGAGAACGGCTTGATGAGCCAGTTGATGGCCAGTGTCACGCCGATGCCGCGGCGATGATGCCAGACCTCATGCAGCGCGGAATAATCGATCTTCAGCAGCATCGGCAGGATCATGGCCCAGATAAGCAGGGCGACGGGCAGGTTGATATGTGCCAGCTCCATGTCGCCCAGTGCATGGAACAGGTTCGGTGTCAGGTTGCCGAGGCCGATGCCGGCAACGATGGCAAGAAACACCCAAAGCGTCAGATAACGCGCGAACAGCCCCATGGCCTGTCGGGAATCGCTCATGCCGTGCCTCCTTTGGATAACATTGGGGGCAAACTATATTCGCCTATGCGGATATGTAAATGGAACAGGTTTTCAGGATGAGATGCAACCTCCGGGTATGCGCTTCAGACCCTCGTTGTGTTTATGGTGTGGTTCAGCCGGCGATGCGCACGGATTTGATATTGACAAACTCGCGCATGCCAAACTCGGAAAGCTCGCGGCCATAGCCGCTTTGCCGGACGCCGCCGAAGGGAAGGCGGGGATCGGATTTGACGAAATCGTTGATCGCAACATTGCCTGCCTGCAGGCGGGCTGCTACTTCCAGAGCCCGCCGTGTATCGCGGGAAAATACCGCTGCCCCCAGTCCGAAATCGCTCTGGTTGGCAAGATGTACGGCTTCCTCCTCATCGGCGGCCCGGATCAGGCAGGCCACCGGCCCGAACAGCTCCTCATCGAAGGCCGGCATGCCGGGGACCACATTCTCGAGCAGCGTCACCGGATAGAAGAAGCCCGGCCCTTCTTCGGGCAGGCTGCCGCCAAGTATCAGTCTGGCCCCGGCATCGATGCTTTGCTCCACCTGCGCATGCAGCGTCCGACGCAGGTCCTCGCGCGCCATCGGGCCCGCCGTTGTCGATGGCGCCATCGGATCGCCGACCACGGCGGCGGCCAACTGCTGCATCGCCTTGTCGCGGAATGCATCGTACACCGCATCGACGACGATCCAGCGCTTGGCGGCGATGCAGGTCTGGCCGGAATTGAGCAGGCGGCCGGCAACGCAGGCCTGCGCGGCCCGATCCAGATCCGCATCCGCGAGCACCAGATACGGGTCCGCGCCGCCGAGTTCGAGCAGGGATTTCTTCAGATGCCTGCCGGCGCAGGCCGCCACCGCGCGTCCGGCGCGGCGCGAGCCGGTCAGTGAGACCGCGGCAATACGCGCATCGGCAATCACATCCGCGGCCATCTCCATGTCGATATAC
>WFNX01000087.1 GCA_015488375.1 Mariprofundaceae bacterium
CGCGATATCCTCTATCGGGTGATCCATGCCCGTCGCGATATGCGCCATTTTTCCGGTGGTTCGGTCGCTGCGGAGGTGCTGCAGCGTATTCTGGCAGCGGCACATGCCGCGCCATCGGTCGGCATGATGCAGCCCTGGCGCTTTGTGCGCATCACCGAGCCGGCATTGCGTGAATCGCTGGCCGCACTGGTCGAGTCGGAAAAACAATGTACTACCGCAGCGATGGATGCGCGCCAGGCCGAGTTCTTGAGGCTGAAAGTGGAGGGGATTCGCGATTGCGCCGAGTTGATTGCAGTCGTGCTTGCGCCTGACGATGGCACCATTTTTGGCCGCCGTACCATGCCGGAAGAGATGGCGCTTTGTTCAGTCTCCTGCGCCATTGAAAACATGTGGCTGGCTGCCCGCGCCGAGAACCTCGGCATGGGCTGGGTTTCATTCTTTGCTCCCGATGATGTCGCCGCGCTGCTGAACTGCCCTGCCGGCGCCAGGCCGATCGCCCTGCTTTGCCTGGGGCCGGTCACACAGTTTTATGATCGGCCGATGTTACAGGCTGAGGGTTGGCGCACCCCTGTCACGATGGAGTGCGTGATGAGTGAAAACTGCTATCCGGCGGAGAGTGACAGCTAGCAGATGACGGATCAATCGACGTTTCTGAGCCATGAGGCGCTGATGATTCAGGGCACGGCCTCCGGTGTCGGCAAGTCGGTGCTGGTGGCCGGGCTTTGCCGTCTCCTGCGACGGCGCGGTCTGCGTGTGGCGCCGTTCAAGCCGCAGAATATGAGCAATAACGCGGCGGTGACCGCTGATGGCGGCGAGATCGGACGGGCGCAGGCGCTGCAGGCGCTCGCCTGCGGCATTGCGCCGAGCGTTGATATGAATCCGGTGCTGATCAAGCCGGAGGCCGATCAGCGGGCGCAGCTGATCGTGCGCGGCCAGGCGGTCGGGCATCTAGAGGCCAGGCGCTTCAGGCAGGATCGCATTGCACTGCTCGATACCGTGCTCGAATCCTTTGCGCGGCTGCGGGCGGCATATGACGTGGTGATCGTTGAGGGGGCGGGTTCGCCGGCGGAGCCGAATCTGCGTGCAGGCGACATCGCCAATATGGGCTTTGCCGAGGCGGCCGATCTGCCGGTCTGGCTGGTTGGCGATATTCATCGCGGCGGTGTGTTCGCGGCATTGAAGGGTACGCTGGATATCCTTTCTCCTTCCGAGCGGGCACGTGTGCAGGCGCTGTTGATCAATGGTTTTCGCGGTTCGCCGGAGTTGTTGCAGGATGCGCTTGACTGGCTGGCGCGTGAGAGCGGCAAGCCGCTGGCCGGCGTGATCCCCTGGCTCGATCTCGATCTGCCCGAGGAAGATGCGCCCTATCGCCAGGCCGCAGCGAGTCCGGAGGCATCGGCGGATCGCCTGCAGGTCGCCGTGATTGCCTATCCGCGCATGTCGAATCATGACGATATCGATCCCTTGGCCGCCGAGGGCGGCGTTGCGCTGCGCTTTGTGCGCAGCCCGGCGGAGTTGCAGCCGGCCGATCTCATTATTTTGCCCGGCTCCAAGCATGTCGCCTCCGATCTGGCCTGGCTGAAGGAGGCGGGCTTTGTGCCGCGACTGGAGCGCCATCTGCGCTATGGCGGGAAGCTGCTCGGCATTTGCGGCGGCATGCAGATGCTGGGCGAAGGCATCCGCGATGAAGCGGGGATCGAGGGCGGTTCGGTTGGCGGGCTTGGCTGGCTGCCGCTTGGCACCACCATGCGGAAGGAAAAGCAGCTGCGGCGGATCGATTGCATCGCCCGGTATCCCGCCGAGCATCGGGTGACCGGCTATGAAATCCACCATGGCGATTCGGATGGCGATCCCGCGCTGTTTCCGTTTGCTTCAGTTTCACCGGAGCGGCAGGTGTGGGGGACCTATGTGCACGGGCTGTTTGAGCAGGGGGCGTTCCGCCGCGCCTGGCTCAAGGCGATCGGCTTTCGGGGCGGCGATGGCGAAAATCAGCAGCGGCGCACGCTGGCCTCGCTCGACCGGCTGGCCGATGCGATGGAGCAGGCGTTGGACGCAGCGCTGGTGGATGCACTGGGAATATAAGGGAGGGGCTTGTGGCATCCGAACAGGCATTGATGGACAAGATGCGCAAGATCGAGGCGCTGTTCGCCCGCGCGGGCACGGATGGCGAGCGGCAGGCTGCGGCCTCCGCCCTGGAGCGCATGAAACAGCGGCTGGCGGAGTATCGGCGGCGGGAGACGCCGGTTGAGTACCGCTTCTCCATCGATAACGCCTGGTCGCGGCGGCTGCTGATTGCATTGCTCAGGCGCTATGGGATCGAGCCCTACCGCCGCCCCCGTCAGCGGCGCACGAGCATCATGGCCAGGGTGCCCGTTTCGTTTGTGGAGGATGTGCTCTGGCCCGAGTTTACGGCTCTGAACGAGGCCCTGCTGCAGCACCTCGATGCGCTGGCCGAGGAGATCATTGCGCGCGCCGTCTTTGAGCAGTGCGGCGATGATCTGCAGCAGGTGCCGTCGCTTGAACACTGAGCGCTGCGTGCGGCCGGAGGCGGGAGGATGATGCTCGGCCTGGCCCTGCTGCTGGAATGGGGGCTTGGCGATCCGGCCAGCCGCTGGCATCCGGTGGCCTGGTTCGGTCGCTGGGCGGCGTTTTGTGAGCGTCTGGTTTATGCCGACTCGATGCTGCGCGGTATACTGTGCTGGTTCGTAGTGGTCAGCCTGGCTATGGCGCCGGTATATCTGCTGCATACATGGGCCGGTATGGCCGGCGATGTGTTGCTGCTGTGGCTGTCCCTGGGCTGGAAGTCGCTGTTGACGCATGTGCGGGCCGTGCTGGAGGCGCCCACGCTGGATGAGGCGCGCGCTGCCGTGCGTATGATCGTCAGCCGGGACAGCGAGGCAATGGATGAGGCGCAGGTGCGCCGTGCCGCGCTGGAGTCGCTGGCCGAGAATGCCTCCGATGCGGTGCTCGCGCCGTTGTTCTGGTTTGTCCTGTTCGGGCCTCTGGGCGCCGCAGGCTATCGCATGGTCAATACGCTGGATGCAATGTGGGGCTATCGCAATGTGCGCTATCGGCGTTTCGGTTGCTGGGCTGCCCGGGTGGACGATGTGATGAACTATGTGCCGGCACGCCTGACGGCCTTGCTGTTGCTGGCGCTCGGGCGCAAGTCCTGTTGGCGCCACTTCTGGCAGCAGGCGGCCAGTCACGCATCGCCGAACGCCGGCTGGCCGGAGGCGGCGCTGGCCTGGGCGGCGGATGTGCGCCTGGGCGGTGATGTCTGGCGAGAGGGCAGACGCGATGCCCGGCCCTGGTACGGCACGCCACAGCCGCGGCCACTGACGCGGACAACGGCGCTGGAGGCGATGGCGCTGGTGCGCGACGGCCTGCTTTGGGCGGCGGCCATGAGTTGGGGGCTGGCCTGTGTCTGCCAGCCCTGAAATTCCATTGATTCCGGCAGGGGAAGACGCCTCCCTGCCGCATGGCGGCAATGTCGATGCGATAGCGCGGCAGTGGCGCTGCGACCGGGCGGCGATTCTGGATCTTTCAACCGGTCTGCATCCGGCCGGGCCACCCGAATGGCTGGGGCAATGGTTGCAGGACCATGCCGCGCTGGCCGCGCATTATCCGGACCGCTCAGGCGAGCCGGCGCGGTCGGCGCTGGCGGCAGAGTTTGGGCTGCCGGCATCGCGGCTGTGTATCGTGGCGGGCGCCCAGGCGGCGATCGAGGTGGTGTTCCAGGCCATGGGCTGGCGATCGATGGCCATCGAGGTGCCCTGTTATGCGGAGCCGTTGCGTTGTGCGCGCCGCGCCGGCTGCGCGCTGCATGCTTTCGGCTCGCAGTCACCCTGGCCCGCCGCCGGGGTGTACTGGTGTACCTGTCCGGCCAATCCTTCCGGTCGGGGCATGGCGAACGGGGAGTTGCGCCGCCATCTGGACAGCTGGCGGCAGCGGGTCGGCAGTATCGTGCTTGATGAATCCTATATGCCGTTTGCGCAGCGGCGCACGCTTGGCCTGTGGCCCGGCCTGATCCGCATCGGCTCACTGACCAAGACTTTTTGCATTCCGGGCCTACGCCTCGGCTATGTGGTGGCTGACGAAGCGGTGATTGCACGCCTGTCGCGATGGTTGCCGCCGTGGCCGGGCTGCGGGCTGTCCCTGCATCTGCTTCCGCGTCTGCTGGCCTGTGCCGATCAGCGGGATGCGCGGCTTTTGCAGGATGTCCGGCGCATGCACGCCATGTTGCAGGAATTCGGCTGGGAGGTGCTGCCATCGCAGGCTTCGTTTGTGCTGGCGCGCAGTCCCGCCGCGATGCCGGATTTTGCCGCGCACAGGATCATGGTGCGCCATTTCCCGGAATGGCCGCAGTTGTCCGGCATGGTGCGCCTGGGTTTTCCGCGGGATGAGGCGGGCTGGCAGCGCCTGTATCGGGCCTGCAGTGATGTGCCCGATTGAGACGGGTCGATTTATGGCTGGATTTCGGGCGAGGAGATTGCAGAGTTCATCCGCACGAAAAAAAACGGTATGAGTGCATCCGGCGCTGACCAGCCGCGCGGGTATGGACGACGTCGTAAGCGAAATGCGCAAGCTCAGGCGTGTGTGAGCTGGGAATGCGTTTTGATGTTGTGTGAATTGATGTGTGCAAAGGAGAATATCCATGGATAAACCGATGATGCCGTATTACAAACGGCATGCGATTATGTGCTGCGGCAAATCGTGCGGCGAAAATATGCCGTTGCTGAATTATCTGAAGGAACGAGTGGCCAGGGCAGGCCTGATTATGGGCGATGAAAATGCCGTGCGCGTGAATCGCGCCGGATGTCTGGGCGTGTGCCAGCAGGGGCCGATCATGGTCGTGCATCCGGACGGGGTATGGTATTGCAATCTGGATGAAGCGAAGATCGATCATATTGTGGATGAACATTTCAGGGGTGGAAAGCCGGTCGCGGAATTTGCCTTTTACGGAGCTGACTGAGTGCCTGCTTTAAGGGGCTTCTGTTGATTTTTTGCCATTGGCCGGAGGCCGTATCATGCATGTGATGCTGGCACATGGCTCCTCTGATCAGGCCTGTGCCCAAGGGTTGCAGCAGCTGGCCGATCGTGTTGCCGATCATCTTGGTGCGCCGGTGCAGGCGGCCACGCTGGGCGAGAGGCTGCCACCAAAGGCACATGTATTGCCGTTGCTGCTCGGTTGCGGCGAGCATTGGCAACGCGATGTGCCGGCGATGGTCAGGGATGCGGATGCTCGCCTGATTGCCGGGCCTGCGGAACACCCGGCGCTGATGGCCGATATGTTGCAGGCCATGGCCATGGACAGACGCGAGAAACAGCGTGCCGTCCTGTTTGCCATGTATCGTTTAACGTCGGCGGAGGCTTTGATGGCTGAGCTGTATCGCGTCAGCAAACGCTTTTCCCTGCCCGCCATTGCAGCATTGCATGGTGTTTGTGATGTTGCTTCCGTCCTGCAATTATGGCGTCATGAAGGTGTGCAGGATGTGCTGATACAGCCGGCATTGCTGCTGCCGGGGCATAGTCTGGCGCGCCTGCATGAACTGGCTGACAGCAGCGGCATGAATGTCGTTGTCGGTGAGCCGCTGGCGGCCTGTGATGCGTTTGCCGACTGGCTGGCGGGATGCTTCAGGAGGAACGATGGAACTGTCTGATGCACTGTTGCCGGGTGAGGTGGCACTGGTGGGGGCCGGTCCCGGAGATATCGGTCTGTTGACGCTGGCCGCTGCGGCATTGCTGGGTGATTGCGATGCCGTGGTCTATGACGCGCTGGTCTCCGATGCCGTGCTGGCGCTGGCGGATAAGGGAGCGGAAAAAATCTTTGCCGGTAAACGCGGCGGGCGCCCGTCGGCCAGCCAGCAGGATATTTGTGCGACATTGATTCGTTTGGCCGGCGAAGGCAGGCGTGTGGTGCGCCTGAAAGGCGGTGATCCGTTTGTGTTCGGTCGTGGCGGTGAGGAAATTCGTGCCCTGGCGGCGGCCGGCATTCGTTTTCGCGTGATTCCCGGTATTACGTCCGGTGTGGCGGCACCGGCCATGGCCGGAATTCCGCTTACCGATCGTTCGGTTAATGCTTCGCTGGCTTTTCTGACAGGTCATGAGGCGCAGGAAGAATCCCGGCTGGACTGGCATGCGCTGGTCGCGGCTTTTCCCGTGCTGGTCATTTACATGGGCATGCGGAATCTGCAGAAGATTGCCGGACAGTTGCTGGATGCCGGTATGGCACGACATACGCCGGTGGCTGTTTTACATGCTGTCGGCTGGTCGGATGAGCAGCAGCATTTCGGTACGCTGGAACAGGCGGCTGATGGCAGTTTGCGAGGGGAATCACCGGCGGTTGTGGTGATCGGCGATGTGGTGGCGACACGCAGGTCATGGCGTACAGGGGGCGCGGACGATGCCGCATGAGGGCGTGACATTACTGCTGGGCGGAGCACGCAGCGGCAAAAGCCGGCGGGCGCTGGAGCTGGCTGCCCGTGCCGATGAAGTTTGCTATATCGCGACGGCAAGAGAAAACACCGGGGATGCGGAATGGATGCAACGCATTGCCAGACACAGGCGTGAACGTCCGGCACACTGGCAAACACGGGAAGTGCCGCAGGCACTGGCGCAGGCATTGCAATCCCTGCCCGCATCGACCCTGGTCATTGTCGATTGCATGACCCTATGGTTGACGAATATCATGTTGCAAGGGGAGAATGTGCTTGCCGCCAGTGAACGCGTTTTGCAGGCACTCGCGGATTTTCAGGGATCGGCTATACTTATATCCAATGAAACGGGCATGGGTATTGTTCCGGAATACCCGTTGGGCAGGGAGTTCCGTGATGCACAGGGAAGACTTAATCAGCAACTGGCTGCCATGGCCGATCGGGTCGAACTGATTGTGGCCGGCTTGCCATTGGAGCTGAAGTAATGATTCCGTCTGTTGATCGGCAGGCATGGGAGCAGGCCAGGGCACGTCAAGCCAGGCTGACCAAGCCGGCCGGGGCATTGGGGCGTCTGGAAGATATCGCCTGCTGGTTTGCCGCGCGTCAGGGCCGGGAGATCCCCGAGTTGTTACAGCCGGCGATTGTTGTGTTTGCTGCGGATCATGGCGTGGCAACGGAAGGTGTATCCGCCTATCCGCGCGAGGTTACCGCCCAGATGGTGCGGAATTTTTCCGCCGGAGGCGCTGCCATCAATGTACTGGCCGGGCGCTGCAATGCCGCATTGTCGATTGTCGATGTCGGTGTGGATGCGGATTTGTCGGATGTCGATGAACTGGAGCATGCCAAGATCCGTGCCAGAGGCTCCGGCAATATTGTGTATGAGCCGGCCATGACAGATGTTGAATACTGGGAAGCGGTTGGTGTTGGTGAGGAGATGGCTTCCCGCGCGGTAGCGGCCGGTGCCAATCTGCTGATTGCCGGTGATATGGGCATTGGCAATACGACGGCCAGTGCCGCGGTGATTTGCGAATTGAGTGGTCTGAGTCCGGAACTGGTTGTGGGGCGCGGCACGGGCGTGGATGATTCGGTCTATTATCGCAAGCTGGCGCTGGTCGAGCAGGCGCTGGCGCGTGCTTCGGGAACACCATCGCATGATGTCTTGCGCGAACTCGGCGGGCTGGAGATTGCGGCCATGGCCGGTTTTTATCGTGCCGCGGCCAAGCGCGGCGTACCGGTGCTGCTTGACGGCTTTATTTCTGCGGCGGCCGCCATGGCTGCCGTTGCCTGGGATATTCATATCTCCGGCTGGCTGCTGGCCAGTCATGTATCTGCCGAGCACGGACATCGGCTGGCCCTGCAGGAACTTGGCCTGGAGGCATTGCTTGAGCTGGAAATGCGCTTGGGTGAGGGCAGCGGCGCGGCATTAACGGTTCCGTTGCTCAATGCGGCGATTGCCCTGCATCGCGAGATGGCCACGTTTGAATCGGCGCAGGTCAGTGAGCAACTCTGACGGGCATATCATTGATCTCATTCGACATGGAGAAACCACAGCCGGCAAGCATCGTTTGATCGGTCGCACCGATGTGCCGTTAAGCGAGCGTGGCTGGCAACAGTTGTCTGCCACCGTTGAGGCATTGCCTGCCGTATCCCAGCCGTTGACGGTATGGACTTCTCCGTTGCAGCGCTGTGCGAAATTTGCCCGTTCTTTTGCCCGGCAACGGCAGGCGGCCCTGATCCTGGAGGATGATTTCCGGGAAATGGATTTCGGCGACTGGGAAATGACCGATATGCGTGATGCAGGCAGGGATGAATCCTTTCAGCGCTTTTTTCAGGCGCCGCAGGACTGTACGCCGCCTGCCGGCGAATCTTTTGACGCTTTTTATCAGCGCGTGGCACGCGGGTGGCAGCGTTTGACGCAGCAGACGCAGGCAGGGCATTCCATGGTATTTACGCATGGTGGGGTCATCCGTGTTTTATGTTGTTTGCTGTTGTCATTGCCATCGTCATCCACCTCACGCGTGTTGCTGTCGCATGCCGGGCATATGCGTGTGCGCGTGCGCGATGGCCAGGCCAAATTATTATCGCTGAATGCCTGCCCATGCGCGGTCTGATACTGGCTGTTCAGTTCCTGACACGGATTCCGGTTCCTGAGGTTGCTGCATTCAGGGAAGAGGATCTGGCAAGAAGCGCTGTCTGGTTTCCGCCGGTCGGCATGGCGATCGGCCTGTGCGTGGCACTGTTGGCGACATGGGGCGCGCATATCGATGCCTGGCTGGGAGCCTGGCTGGGCCTTCTTTGCTGGGTTGCGATAACCGGCGCACTGCATCTGGATGGCCTGGCCGATCTGGCGGACGGGCTGGGAGCCAGCCATCGCGACTCCGAACGTTTGCTGGCAGTCATGAAGGACCCGCACATTGGCGTGTACGGCGTGGTGAGTGTGTTCATTCTGCTTTCCGGCAAACTGGTGCTGTTGTGGTTGTGGATTACGCATGATGTTCCGTTGGCTGCATTGTTGCTGGTTTGTGCATGGAGTCGCTGGGGAACGCTGCTCTGGGCGCGGTTGCCTTCATTGCATTCGGGCCACGGAGAACGCTTCCACTGGCAGTTATCCGGCAAGACCGTGTTGTGGACGGGGGTGATATTATTTTCGGGAACCCTGCTGTTTTATCCTGCCCTGTGGGCGGCTCCTGTATTGATGGTCATCTGGCTGTGGTTTTTGCAGCGCCGCCTCGGTGGCATGAGTGGCGATTGTCTGGGGGCCGGGACGGAAGTGTGCGAGTGTGTGTTGCTGTTGTTACCCCTGCTGCATTAGCAGGCTGCTGATCTGTTCATAGACGGGAAAGACGATGAGCGCACCCAGTGTCAGATCCAGCAGCGGTGAAGCGGCAAGCAGTATCAGAATCACCACCAGCGCCGTTGACGGCGTGTAAAGCGAGGCCGGGAAATGCAGCCAGCGTGTGGCAACCCATTCACCGGCCAGCATGCCTGGCAGGGGCAATACATGCATGGCCATCATGCACAGGTTGAAAAACATCAGTACCTTGGCCCACCAGTGATGCAGGGGTGGCAGGC
>WFNX01000088.1 GCA_015488375.1 Mariprofundaceae bacterium
ATATTCGCCGGAGCGTTGAGTTTCGGGATCAAAGCGGCGTATGGATTCGATTTCTTCATCGAACAGGTCCAGGCGCAGCGGTGTTTCCTCCGCCGCCGGCCAGAGATCGAGCAGCCCTCCGCGAATGGCGAATTCGCCGGCGGCCAGCACGCGCTCGGTCGGCATCATGCCGGCCTCGGCGAGATGCACCTGCAACCGGCTGATATCCAGCCTGTCGCCGCATTGCAGTTGCCAGACATGAGCAGCTACCGACTCCTGTGGTGCGATGCGCTGTAACCATGCGGGCAGGGCGGTCAGCAGGATACCGCCCGGTCGGGGAGTGTTCAGCAGTCGGCTGAGGGTATGAAAGCGCTGGCCGACGATGCTGTGGTGCGGGGAAACACGGTCATAGGGCAGCACTTCCCAGGCGGGGAACAGCCACAGCCGTTCGCTTTGCGATTGCAGGAAAAAAGACAGCTCCTCCGCCAGTTGGCGGTAGCTGCGCACATCCGGCGCAATCCAGACATGCAGGCCATCATCCCCGGCCAGTTGTGACAATTGCCAGGCCAGGCCAGTTGGCGTGTTTTTCAGTGGCTGCGTGATTGCATCGTTCATGGGGCGGGAATCATGCATAAAAGCGTATCGGATCGCCATGCCCGGGCGCACGGCTTCAAACCGGGCAGCCTTCGTGTATGATTCGCCCGGTTGCAAACGTGCCCCGGGTTTGTGTGTTCGCCGGCTGTGAAAGCTGTGGAAAAAGGAGAGAGTTGTGAGTCAAATGCATCGCCAAACCACAACGGATGTCCTGAATGTTACCGAGGCCCTGCGTCTGGCCAGTGAACAGCCGGCAAGCCTGCGGCAGAAACTCTCCGATCTGCATGTTGCTGAAATTGCGGCGCTGATTATCGATTGTCGCGATGATGAGCAGCGGCGACGACTGATTGAACTGATCGACGAAGAACGGCTGGGTGATGTGTTGCTGCAATTGCCGGAAGCGATGCAGGAAGACCTGCTGGCCTTTTTTCAGCCCAGTGATATCGAGGAAATTGTCGAACATCTGGACTCGGATGATGCCGCCGACCTGCTGCAGGCCGTGGACAAGCCGGTGGCCGATGTGGTTATCGATCGTCTGGAGCCGGAAGAGCGTCGCGGCCTGGCGCCGTTGCTGGAACATGACGAGGAATCCGCCGGCGGCCTTATGCAGGCCGAGCTGTTCAAGGTGCGTGATGACTGGACTGTCGATACCGTGCTCAAGGTGCTGCGGCGCTGGGGTCGGGAAATCGAGAATCTGAATTATATTTATGTCGTGGACGATGATGATCGTCTGACCGGCGTATTGCCCCTGTATCAATTGCTGTTGAGCGAGCCCGATCAGAGGATTTCCGCCATTCAGGATACGGAGTTTCCACGCGCCGTTGCCGGCCAGGATCAGGAAGAAGTGGCGAAAATGTTTGAGAAATATGATGTGCTGGCATTGCCCGTTATCGACGAGCAGGGGTTGCTTATCGGGCGTATTACGGCCGATGACGTTATCGACGTGATTCACGAAGAGGCAACCGAGGATATGTATCGTCTGGCTGCATTGTCAGATGAGGATGACCTGGCCGAACCGGTGCTGACGACGGCACGCCGGCGCGGACTGTGGCTGATGGTCAATCTGGGGACGGCCATTGCTGCCTCGATTGTGATTTCCCAGTTTGAAAGCACGATTGCCAATCTCGTGGCACTGGCCGTGCTGATGCCGATTGTGGCCAGCATGGGCGGCATTGCCGGCACGCAGACCCTGACGGTGATCGTGCGTGGTATTGCCCTGGGCCGTGTCACATTTGCCAATGCACGACGCGCCCTGATTAAGGAAGTGTCTGTCAGTATGGTTTCCGGCCTGTTGTTTGCCGTGGTGATCGGCATTGTGGCCACGTTCTGGTTCCCGGAAGTCGGGGTGAAGCTGGGTTTGGTTATCGCCGCCGCCATGATGATCAATCTGTTTGCCGCAGGCCTTGCCGGTGCCGTGATTCCGCTGACCCTGCAGCGCCTGCATATTGATCCGGCACTGGCATCGGGAACCATTCTGACGACCATTACCGATATTGTGGGTTTTTTCAGTTTTCTCGGGCTGGCGACGCTTTTTCTTTTATAACCGCTGTTCGCAGGCCAGCAGGGCGGCTCCCAGCAGGCCGGCATGGTCATTGAGTGCGGAGGCGACAACCTGCACCCTATCCTGTTGCGGTGGAATCAGGGCTTTTTGCAGGCCTTTCTCTATGGCGGGATGCAGCAGGTCCCAGGCGCCGGTCATGCCGCCGCTGACAGTGACATGGTGAATGTCCAGCATGATAACGCATTGCGCAATGGCCATGCCGAGAGCATCACCGGCCTGCTGCCATAATTGCCGGGCAAAGGCATCACCCTCTCTGGCCTGGCGGCAGATGAAATGTGCCGGGCATGATTCTCCGGTTTTCTCCCGGTACATTTCGGTGATGGCTGTCGCTGAAGCATAGGCTTCCACACAACCGTGATTACCACAGCCGCAACGGCGGGCCGAGGTGTCCTGACGGATGCGTATATGTCCGAACTCCATGGCCATGCCCGTTTCGCCGCTCCAGGGTTGATGTTGCAGAATCAGGCCGCCGCCAATGCCGGTACCCAGCGTGATGTGTAACAGGTTGCTGACGCCCTGGCCCCGGCCGAAGCGATGTTCGCCCAGAGCAGCGCAGAGCGCATCATTTTGCATGGAAACGGGCAGGCCAAGGCGGGCCTGCAGGCGTTCGGCCAGCGGCAAATGATGGATGTAGGGCAGGTTGGGCGAGGCGATCAGGTGGCCGGAATGCGCATCAAAAAAGCCGGGAAAACCGATACCGACGGCCGTGACGGCATACGCCTGCAGCATGGGCGATAATTGCCCGGCAATGGCATCAATCATTTCGGCCTCAGTGCCAAAGCATGAGAGCGCAAGCTCGCTGCGTGTTTCCTCGATAAGCTCACCGGATGGATGCACGATGGCCTGACGCATGTTGGTGCCACCGATATCAGCGGCCAGAATCAGGCTCATGAAGCGAGCAACTGCTCGTACAGCCGGGCATAGCTGCGGGCGGAAGCCTCCCATGAGGAATCGCGCTTTAATGCATTGCTGCGAATGCGATTCCAGATGCCCGGTTTGCGATAGAGGGCGACGGCTGTTTCGACGGCCGTATCGAAGGAGGCGGCATCGGCATTGGCAAAGTGGATGCCGGTCGCATGCTGTTTGTCCTGATGATAATCGATGACCGTGTCCTTCAGGCCGCCGGTGGCGCGCACGACCGGCACATTGCCATAACGCATGGCCATCAGCTGACCCAGTCCGCATGGTTCAAAGCGGGAAGGCATCAGGAAAATATCGCCGCCGGCATAAATTTGGCGGGCCAGGGGCTCATTGAATCCGCGCCAGAAATACATGCTCTGCGGATAACGCGAGGCCAGTTCATGCAGTGCATGTTCACAGTAGGGGTCACCGGAGCCGAGAATGACCAGTTGATAGCCGCGCTTGATCCATGCGCCTGCATTGGCCAGCAGAAGGTCGATGCCTTTTTGCTCTGCCAGACGTGAAATCAGGGTCAGAACCGGTGCGGCGGCATCGACATGCAAACCGCACTGTTCCTGCAGGGCCTGTTTGCAGACCTTTTTGCCTGCAGTTCTGCCGGCGGCAAACGGGGCGGCGATATGCTGATCATGGGCCGGGTCCCATTGTCTGATATCGATGCCGTTGACGATGCCGGTCAGCCGATCGGCATGATTGGCCAGAAAGCCTTCCAGGTGGCAGCCGTATTCCGGCGTCATGATCTCCTCGGCATAGGATGGACTGACCGTGGTAATGGCATCGGATTCCATAATACCGGCCTTCATGCAGTTGATCTGGTGATGAAATTCGAATCCCTCGGGATGAAAATGATGGGAGGGGAGGCCGAGCCGATGCAGCCATTCGGCAGGGAAAAAACCCTGATAGGCGAGATTATGAATCGTAAACACTGTTTTGGCCGAGGCGATGGCGGGCAGGTGAATGTATTGCGTGCGTAACAGTACCGGTACCAGCCCGGTCTGCCAGTCGTGGCAATGAATGATATCGATTTTTCTGTCCAGGCGGGCAGCGGTTTCCAGTGCCACGCGATCGAACAGAAGAAAGCGCAGCAGGTTATCTTCATAGGCGCCACCGGGCGGGCCGTAAATACCTTCACGATCAAAGAGTTCATCCTGCTCGATGAGCAGGAAACGCAGGCCGTCATGCCAGAGTTCATGTACCGGGCAAAGCCATTGCCTGCCGTCGGCCCACATATCAATAACAATATCGGTTGCGGCAGGAGTGAAGCCGCTGTCATCGATGTCCCTGCGATAATAGGGAATAATGACCGTCACCTGATAGTCCAGCGTTTGCAGGGCATGAGGGAGCGAGCCTGCGACATCGGCCAGGCCACCTGTTTTGGCCAGCGGCGTGGCTTCCGAAGCAATAAAGACGATTTGACGCATAATTCCCTCCTGCCGCGTAGTATAACCCGGATTTTTTTACGAAACCATGCGTTGCATCCGGCGTGCGCATCCGACATCGACAAGACGGCGTTTTTGATGATAATCACAGGCTATCTTCCGACCCGCATGCATCGTTGCCGGGTTATGAAGGGAGGGGAAGTTGTCCGAACTGATTCGCTCACAAGCATGGCAGAGGTTGCAACAGCATGCCGAGGCAATGAAACAGGTTCATATGCGTGATCTTTTTGCCGATGATGAACAGCGTTTCCGGCGTTTTTCACTGCAACTCGGTTCATTGCTGGTGGATTATTCCAAAAATATTATTACCGATGAGAGCATGCATCTGCTGTTGCAACTGGCCGAAGAGCGCCGGCTGGCTGAGTGGATTGAACGCATGTTCCGGGGTGAAAAGATTAATCGGACAGAGGGGCGCGCCGTATTGCATACGGCGCTGCGCAACCGCTCCGACCGGCCGGTATATGTTGACGGGCATGATGTGATGCCGGATGTGCGACGGGTTTTGCAGCAGATGCGCGTGTTTACGGACAAGGTTCGGCAGGGCGCCTGGCTGGGTTCGACAGGCAAACGGATTACGGATATCGTGAATATCGGAATCGGCGGCTCGGATCTCGGCCCGGTTATGGTGACTGAGGCACTGAAGCCCTATGCGCAGGATGGCTTGCGCGTGCATTTCGTGTCCAATGTGGATGGCACGCATATGGTGGAAACGCTGAAGGGGTTGCATCGGGAGACAACCCTGTTTGTGATTGTGTCCAAGACGTTTACAACACAGGAAACCATCACCAATGCGAGAACGGCGCGTGACTGGTTCCTTACGCGTGGCGGTACGCGGGAAGCCGTGGCCAGGCATTTCGTCGCTGTCTCAACGAATGCCAGGGCCGTGGCATCATTCGGAATTGATACGAACAATATGTTTGAATTCTGGGACTGGGTGGGAGGCCGCTATTCCCTGTGGAGTTCTGTCGGTCTGTCCATTGCGCTGTATATCGGCATGGATCGTTTCGAGGAATTGCTGGCCGGGGCATATGCCATGGATGAACATTTCCGCAGCGCCCCGTTTGCCGAAAACATCCCTGTCATTCTCGCCCTGCTGGGTATCTGGTACAATAATTTCATGCATGCCGATTCGCATGCGATTCTGCCCTATGATCAGTATATGCACCGTTTCCCGGCCTATTTTCAGCAGGGCGATATGGAAAGCAACGGCAAGCGCGTGACGCGTGACGGCGAGCCGGTCGACTATTCCACCGGGCCGATCATCTGGGGCGAACCGGGCACCAACGGGCAACATGCATTCTATCAGCTCATTCATCAGGGCACCAAACTGGTTCCCTGTGATTTTCTGGCGCCGGTAGAAACGCAAAACCCGGTCGGCGAGCATCATCAGATGCTGTTGTCCAATTTTTTTGCGCAAACCGAAGCGCTGATGCGCGGCAAAACGGAAGAGGAAGTGCGCAGCGAATTGCAGGCACAGGGCATGAGCGAGGCGGATATTGATATGCTGTTGCCGCACAAGGTATTTCCCGGCAATCGTCCGAGCAATTCGATCATGTTTAACAAGCTGACACCGCATACATTGGGCATGCTTATTGCGATGTATGAGCACAAGATTTTTGTGCAGAGTGTGATCTGGGATGTCAATGCCTTTGATCAGTGGGGGGTGGAGCTGGGCAAGCAGCTTGCGCGCAGTATTTTGGCGGAACTGGAAGACAGCGAGCCGGTTACCACGCATGATGCCTCCACCAACGGCCTGATCAATTTCTACAAGCAGCAGCGTCGGGAATAAGATTCGCCCTGGTCTCCGGCAGCGGGGGCTGCTCTGAGGCTGGCTGTCCTGCGCCGCTTATCCTCGATTTCGTGAAAAACCCGGGCTAGTGTCCGCTGCCATGATGCCCGATAATGAATCCCATATGTTATTTCGCCTGATCAATGGGCACCCATCCGCACCGGCTGATCTGTTTTTCGGCACTATCAGCGGTCTGGGAGACGGGCTGGTGGTGGCATTGCTCTGTGCCCTGATCATGTTATGGCATTTGCGGCTGGGCATGGCAGCCATGCTGGCCTTCATTCTTTCCGGCTTGCTGGCGCAGCTGTTGAAACGCCTGTTCGACATGCCCCGGCCTCCGGCCATGCTGGAGCATGTGCATGTGCTGGGGGCGCCATTACAGGCACATTCCTTTCCGTCGGGACATGCAACATCCGATGGCGTGATGCTGCTGGCGGTATTATTGCTATGGGGAGGGCGGGATATTCGCGGCTGGCTGGCGGCGTTGCTGTTTTTGCTGGCGGCCATTGGCCGGATTTACGGCGGGGTGCATTTTCCGCTTGATGTGGTCACGGGCCTGTTGCTGGGGATCAGTACAATGTATCTATGCTGGCGCTGGCTGGCCGGGCGCATTCCTGCCGCCTGGCAGGAGAGTGTCTGGAGCTGGCGGCTCAGCGGTATGCTGGTGCTGGTGCTGGCGGCAGTGCTGGGCCTGGGCTATCGTATCCAGCCGGCGACAGCCGGCATGCTGACGCTGCTGCTGCCGGTCTTCTCGCTGATGGCGCTGGCGCATGTCTGGAAGGGGAAACTGCATCATGGCCGCTGACACACAGGTGCACTTTGAGTTGCTGCAACGCCCGGATCGAGTGGAGGGCATCGCCCGGCTTCTGTTACGGCGTGGACGACTGATACCGCATGTACTGGTGATATGTCCGGATGCCGGATTCATGGCTGCACTGGATGAACGTTTGTGGACCGTGCATCCTGATTCCTTCCTGGCGCATGGGATTGCCGGCAGCGATGCGGCAGACAATGCACGTCAGCCGATTCTTCTGGCTACCTCCGTGGTGCGCGATAATCATGCCGAAGTATTGATCAACGGCGGAGTGGAGGTGCCGCCGGATGTTTCCGGATTTGCGCATCTGGTGGATTTTGTCGATGGCTGGGATGAGGCACTCAAACAGGCCGCGCGCGAGCGCTTCCGAACCTATCGTCAGATGGGGCTGGAGCCGAGGTATCTGGGCCCGGCCTAATCCTTCACGCAGACCCTGTTGCGTCCGGCTTCCTTGGCTTCGTACAGTGCCTGATCCGCGCGGGTAATCAATGTGCTGCCGGTATCGCTATCGCTCTGCTGCAACTGGGCAAGACCGATGGATATGGTACAGCGGATTTTCTGCTGTTCATAAGTAATCGGTGTATTTTCAATGGCCCGACGCAGGCGCTCGGCCAGCGCCATGGCATGGGCGAGATCCGTATGCGGCATAACGATAACGAATTCCTCACCACCGTAACGCGCCACGATTTCCTGTTCACGACACATATTCCTTACGACTTCACTGATACCCGTCAGGCAGGCATCGCCGGCCTGATGTCCGTAACTGTCATTGATGCGCTTGAAGTGATCGATGTCCATCATCATGAGTGAAAGCGGATATTGATAGCGTTTTGCCCGGCGAAGCTCACTTGCCATGCGGTTGTTGAAGGCATTGCGGTTCAGTAATCTGGTCAGTCCGTCATGCGAGGCCAGCATTTCCAGTTCTGCCCGCGAGGGAAGAACATGACGTTTGATGTCCTCAGCCAGGCGGGCACACAATGTTGCATCGACCCGCATACCGGCGGGCAGGCGTCGGCAGCATTCCAGCGCATTTTCACGCAGGCAGGAATGGTAAGGAAGACCGCGCAGGAAATGCGGGACGCTATCTGTCGACCAGGGTAAAAAGCGCAGACAGAGCTGTGTCTGGCCGGTTGCATGGGATGTGATGCCAATGATGATCTGGCTGTTGCGGTTTTGCTGCAGTTGTATATCACCCAGTTCACTGGCAATGGATGCCAGGCGAGAGGCTTCGATTTCGGCTATTCCCAGTCGGCGGGCAACAAAATGCGTGCGATTGCGCAGGCTGACAAGACTGGCCGGGGCAATGAGCGGGAGGGAATCGATCAATTGCATGGGCGCCACCGGATGATGATGCAACTGCTATCGTCATGGTGTTTGTCGTAATGACGGAACATATGCGCCAGCATATGCTGACAATCCTGTCGGCTAACGGCCATAAACGCATCATGGCGAAAGCGTGATGAAAGGCCATCGGAATGCATAATGAGGATGCTGTCATCGATCAGTTTCCCCGAATGGGTGACAGGCTTGACGATGCGATAGCCGAGAACGCCGTCACGATTGACAAACTGATGTTGCTGTGGAGTGGCGATACGGGCCTGGATATTGCCGATGCCGCAATAGTCAAACTGACCGCTGTTTCCATTGATGAGGATGCTGCTGGCAACAAAGCCGCGGCTGCCACGAAAATCCTCGTGCAGTTGCAGCAGTAATGGTTCAGGCGCAGTCAGCGGCATGTTCTCCAGTTGATCGTGAATATCACCGGCCAGGGCGGCCGCCTCCGCCCCGTGTCCGAGCACATCAACCAGGGTTGCCTGCAGTTGATGGCCCTGGCAGCGGATCACGCCGGTATCCCCACAACAACTTTCACCCGGCAGCGGATGTGTGTCCATGGCATAGTCGAAATATTCGCTCATCGCCATTTCCTTGCGCGAATGCGGGTACCTTGCCCTGTAACGGTTTCGATCTGCATTTCATCCATCAGTCGTTTGACGGCGGGCAGGCCAATGCCAAGCGTGCCGCGGGTGCTGAAATGATTTTGCATGGCCTGTTCAATATCGGGGATGCCGGGGCCATGGTCGCAAGCCTCGATTTCAATGCCTGTTCGCGGCGTATGCAGCAGCCGAATATGAATTTCGCCGCCATCGGCATGGTAGAGCATGTTTTTGGCCAGTTCGGCCAGCGCTGTGGCGACCTGAAAGGCCTGTACTTGTTTGAAGCCGTACTGCATACACAGGCGGCGGCATTGCCTGACTGCCTGTTGAACATCCTGCTCATTCATGACGGGCAGACAGATATCGGGATTGCCCGTTTGAGCGGTGGCCGCATTCATGCCGGCCGGCCTGCGCTGCCCGGTCGCAGTTCGGCCAGACAGCGATCAATGGTGCTGCGTATTTCAATGCCATCGATATCTGTATCCATGAGCGCCAGGGCTGAGGCGATGCCTGCCGGGATACCGGTCAAACGCACTGGTATGCCAAGCAACTCGATGGCCTGCACCAGCCTGGCCAGTGATTGTATCAGGCGGCTGTTTGCTGCTTTCAGACTGGAAAAATCAACAATCAGGCCACACAGCGCATGCGTTGCGGCATACTGACAAATCTGAGCGGTCAAGGTGTCAATCAGGCTTTGATCAACATCGTTGGGAACCGTAAAAATAGCACAGCCTTCCACATTCTTGATTATCTCGCGTGTGGTGTAGGCCGGTATTTCGCTCATGACTCAGGCAGATGTCTGTTGATGAATCACATAGCCCAGTTCATTAAAGGCAAGCTTCAGGGCATCCCTGACCTGGGCCGATGTGGCGATATCGCCAAGGTCGATGCCGAGATTGACCAGTGACTGCGCGACGGCCGGTGTAACACCGGTTAAAATCGTGGTACAGCCAAGCAGGCGGGTGGATTTGGTGATCTTGATGATATGGTTGGCGACGGCACTGTCGACAACCGAAACCCCACGAATATCGAGAATGGCAAAACGGGCGCCGGTTCTTTCAGCCATTTCCAGCATGACATCCATGATGTCCTGGGCACGTGCCGAATCGACCATGCCAACGATAGGCAGGAAAAGAATATCATCCCATAACTGATTGATGGGGTTCTGCTCGTATTTCTCAAAACTATCCGTGTCCATGGCTCCCTCCTGATTTATCAATCTAGCAGTAGTTTAATCCTGTCAGCATGATTTTGCCAGCAGGATGCTGTTGTCAGAAGGATGCTTTAAATGGAGGGAGATGTGCTGGCACCGCCCGAGGCGGGGCGGTGCCATGCACGGAGTGGTTAGTGGCAGCCCTCGCCGCTATGCACGTGGCCGTGTTCCAGTTCTTCAGCCGTGGCTTCGCGGATGTCCGCAACTTCCACATTGAAATGCAGACGTTCGCCGGCCAGCGGATGATTGCCGTCGATCGTGATATCGTCGCCATTCACGGCAGCAATGGTGATGACCTGCGTGCCATCCGGCGTCTCCGCCTGGAACTGCATGCCGACTTCCAGCTTGTCCACGCCCTGGAACAGGTTGCTGGGAACCGTCTGAATCAGGTTCTCATTGACCTCGCCATAGGCATCGGCAGCCTCGATGGTTACCTGCAGGGTATCGCCGGTTGTCTTGCCTTCCAGTTCCTTTTCCAGACCGGGGATAATGTTTTGCGCACCATGCAGATATACGAGAGGTTCGGCGCCTTCGGATGAGTCAATCACGACTCCGGCATCGTCTTTCAGCGTATAATGAATGGATACGACCGTGTTATTTGCAATCTGCATGAGATTCTCCTTGCATTAAAAAGCGGCCACCCTACGCGAACGCTTTATGCAAACAAGCATTTGTGTCTTGGGTACCTTTCTGTCAAAGGGCTGCCGCAGCGGTAATCCCCCCGAAAAAGATGAATCGCCCCGGGTTTGTCGGAGGCTAAAACTCTTGAGAGGATTAGCCGATGAACACACAAGCAAGATATTCCCCAGAAGTACGTGAGCGAGCGGTTCGCATGGTTCTGACCAGCGAGCATGAGTATCC
>WFNX01000089.1 GCA_015488375.1 Mariprofundaceae bacterium
CACAATGAGAAAGCTCCAGCGATCCGGCAACAGGTGAAGAAGACCGTCAACAGGGCAACTGGAGGAATGATGCATGCGGGCAGGATAGCATGGTTCCCGTGAGAAACCAACATATAGTTTCTTGTTTAAACCATGTTGGTTTCATGTGGAAACCAACCAGGAAAAGGTAATGGGCAATCTGGTGCGCACATGGTTTCGCATGCGGTTTTTGTCCGAACGCAGGCGTCTGGAATATTTCCCGCCGTTCTGGCTGATGCATATCAGGGTGCTCGAACTGGATGCGCAATGGCGTCATGTGCGGATTCGCTTGCCATTAACATGGCTGTCGGCCAATGCCAGGGGCAATATGTTCGGCGGTTTTCAGGCATGTCTGGCCGATCCGATTCCTGCCCTGGCCTGCCTGAAGCTTGTGCCGGGGTATCGGGTGGCCACCAGGAGACTGGAGCTGGATTTTGTTCGTGCGGGCAATTCCGATTTGTTGCTGGAATTCGATGTTTCCGCCCGACAGTTGGATGAGATTCGTCACGAACTGGCCGCAACAGGCCGGGCGACGCCATGTTTCGCCATGCGTTATGTTCGCGCAGATGGTCAGGTATGCACGCATATTCTTAATACGGTCGCCATCCGGCCGGCCGATGGCTGAGGCCGGCGCAAGTTCCATGTGCCCGGATATGGCGAATTTTGTTGTGCCAGGCCGGTATAATGAACAGCTCCCTGCAGGATATATAATGTGATATAGCGCATAGAAGGCGGTGGGATATGTCGTCAGGCTGCGGGCAAATATTATGTTCAGGGAGTTTGTCGATGATGTCGGACAGCAAATTTTTCGGAGCGTTTCTGGTTTCGCAGCTTGGCGTGGATACGCGGCATATTTGTCGGGCGCTGGAAATTCAGCGCAATAGCCAACCTCGGCTGGGTGAGCTGGCCAGGCAAAACGACTGGCTTGAAGACAGGGAGTTGCTGGAGGTGCTCAATCAGCAGGGCGAGGTTTACCGGCGTTTTGGCGAGATTGCGCTGGAACTCGGTTTTCTGGGGCAACGGCAAATTGAGCGCCTGCTGGAACAGCAGCGGCAGCAACGGCAGAGAATTGGCGACATTCTCGTAGCCATGGGCGTGTTGAGCGAAGAGGAGAAGGTTTCCCATCTGAAGGCTTATGCACGCTGGCTGGAGGCTGCGGCTGCGCTTGGCCGGGCGGTGCAAGGTACATCGGTGTGAGGCGTCGTTCGCGACAGATGGTGAGTGTGCGCAAATGGCACATCTCAATTTGATATATTTCGGCGGCGGCACTTCCGGCCTATATGCAGGCGGTAAATGATCAGGCACCGGATGCGCCATAGCGATCCTGTCCACGGTGGACTTTCAGGCTTGCCCGCATAAGGTGCGCGAATCAGCGGTGAAATGCCGCGAATTTGTGGCTGGCAGGGGGAATCATGGTTGGTGTGCTGAAACTGGCGCGGGGCGAGGAACGGCGCCTGAAAGCGGGGCATCTCTGGATTTACCGTGATGAAGTGACCGGGCTGGATGTCTCTGAGCCAGGCGGACTGGTTCATGTGCTGGATAGCCGCGGGCATGCGCTGGGCACGGCGTATGCCAATCCGGAAAGCAAAATCGTGGCGCGGATGATGTCGCGAAAGGCACTGGATTCATTAAAGCCGGCCTGGTGGCGGGACCGGCTGAACACAGCCTTGCAGATGCGCCAGTGGCTGTTCGATGCGCCGTTCTATCGCTGGGTGCATGGCGAGGGCGATAAGCTGCCCGGCCTGGTGATTGATCGTTTTGGCCAAGATGTGGTGATTCAGGCGCATACTGCCGGCATGGATGTGCAGATGAATGCGATCGTCGATGCCGTGGTCTCGCTGGTACAGCCGGAGAATGTCTATGTGAATAACCGGGCCGCATCGCGCAGACATGAAGGTCTGGCACAGTATGCGCACCTCCTTCGGGGCGATGGCGATGGCGTGGTGACGGCGATGGAAGACGGAATCGCCATGCATTGTCACGCCCTGGAAGGACAAAAAACCGGTTATTTTTATGATCAGCGGCCGAATCGGCGCTGGATTGGCGCGCATTGCCAGGGCCGGCGCGTGCTGGACCTGTTTTCCTATGTGGGGGCCTTTGCCGTGCAGGCCCTGCAGGGCGGGGCAAGCGAGGTCGTCAGCATCGATGCCTCGGCAACGGCGCTGGACTGGGCGCGGCAGAATATTGCTGCTGCAGGCTATGCGCAGCGCTGGCAAGGCATGAAAGGGGATGTGACCCAACAGCTCAGGCAGATGGCGGAAGAAAAACAACGCTTTGATATCGTGATCTGTGATCCGCCGGCTTATGTCAAGAGTCGTCAGAAGGTTCGGCAGGGCTTGCAGGGCTATCAGCATTTGGCGACCCATGCCTGCCATCTGCTGAAAGCGGGCGGCATGTTTTGTGCCGCATCCTGCTCCGGCCTGGTTTCGATGGAAGATTTTCGCAGGGCCACGGTCGCCGGCATTCGCCAGGCAGGACGAGCCGCGCAGGTTGTACACGAAGCGGGCGCCGGAGCCGATCATCCCTGGCTGCCGGCCATGCCGGAAACGCGATATCTGAAATTTATTACCTTCATGCTGGATTAAATGATGGAAAAATTGGAAAATCCGGTAACAATGAGGCAATGGCGACCATTCTCCAGCTGACGGACTTTCATCTTTATGCCGATGCAGCCGGCAAGATTAAGGGTGTTGCAACGCGTGACAGTTTTCAGGCCGTCTTTCATGCCGCGTGCAAACATTATCCGCAGGCACAAACGATGCTGCTGGGCGGCGATCTCGCGCAGGATGAGGCTTTGGTAACCTATCAGTGGCTGGCGGACTTTCTCAGACAGCATCCTTTCCGCTATATGGTTACGCCGGGCAATCATTGCAAGCTGGAGCGCCTGTATGAAGGCCTGGAATCGCAGGTATGCGTACATGCAGGGCGCATGCGCAGTATGGTTGAGGGCGAATGGCATATTATTGGCTTAAATACCCATGTGCGCGGTCGCGTTGGTGGCGCGCTGTCCGCGGATGAACTGGCGTGGCTGGATCAGCAACTTGCGCTGGGCGGATATGCACTGATTGCCATGCACCATCATCCGTTTGCCATTGGCAGCCGCTGGCTGGACGAGATCGCGTTACGCAATGCCGACGATTTCTGGCGCGTCGTGCGCCGCCATGATCATGTGAAAGGCATTGTGGTCGGGCATGTGCATCAGCAACTGGATATCGAAGTTCACGGCATCCATTGCATGGCCACGCCTTCAACCTGTATTCAGTTCAGGCCGAATATGCCGACATTTGCCCTGGATACGCAGTCACCGGGCTATCGCTGGATTGAGCTGGCGGATGATGGCCTGTTAACAACGGGCGTGGAGCGCGTCGAGGGGTTTATTCCGCCTGATCTGAACGATACCAGCGAATACTGAAACCGTTTATTATTTTGCTGAATGCTCTTCCAGCGCGGGCCTGTCCGGGCCCAGCAGAATGGCCAGCCAGCGGGTGTCCTCACTGGTTTCCAGCGCCAGTTTGACAATCATGGTCAGAGGCACGGACAGCAACATGCCGACAGGGCCAAGCGCCCAGCCCCAGAAGACCAGGGACAGAAACACGACCAGCGTGGAAAGGCCGACGCCTTCGCCCATGTATTTGGGCTCGACCATATTGCCCATGACGGAATTGACGACGCCGTAGCCGGCGGCTACGGCCAGCGCCGTGCCCGGCCCGATTTGCACCAGTGCCAGCAACACCGCCGGAACGGCGGCAATCAGCGCGCCGATATTGGGGACGAAATGAAACAGGAAGGCAATCAGGCCCCATAGGAGGGGATAATCGACACCGAGAATGGCCAGCCAGATGGCAATCAGCACGCCGGTGGCCAGGCTGACCCAGCCCTTGATCGTGAGATAGGCATTAACGCTGGCGATAAATTTGCCGAAGTGTTCGGTGGATGGCGCCTTCTCCCCCATCATTTTCCATTTGCCGGGCAGTGCGGCACCTTCCAGCAATAACAGGATCACCGTGAAAATAATCAGGAACGTATTGGCCATGACATGGCCGAAGCCGGACAGCAGCTTGCCGGCCATGGACATGGCAATGCCCGGATCGAAATTCTGCATCAGATGCGACGTGTCCAGCTGCATGCCATGCGCGTCAAGCCAGGCAACCAGCGTTGTCATTTGCCCTTGCAGCTTTTCCTGATAGACCGGCAGGTTATTTGAAAAATCGGAGACGGATGCGCCGACAAATGCGCCGACAAATGCGCCGGCCAGCAACAACCCGATGGTAATCAGTACGACGGCGAGGACGGGAGAAATCCGGTGCTGAATCAGCCAGTGCATCGGGGGCAGGCAGATAATGGCCAGAAATGCCGCCAGCAGAAACGGCACCAGCAGCGAAGTGGCCGCCTGCATGCCGGCAATGATGATAACAAAACAGGCGGTGGAGATAAAAAAGCTCTGGCTGCGTGATGTGCTCATGCCCGGGCCCTCGCTAACATGAGGGGAACATGGCGGAGCATGGAAAAGACGAAGTCGATTTTCTGATACATGCTCCCTCCCGATGATCTAGTTGTAGTTGGCCAGGCGCGGATCGTCAAGGTCGAACTCGGTTTCTCCGCAATCAAACATCAGTTTCAGATAAGGCAGGCAGCCTTCGCATTCCTGTCCGCAACCGGTTGCGGACAGGGCCTCGGCCAGTGAGGCGTAGGTTTTCAGCTGGGCGAAGGTTCGGTTGACGCATTCGCAGCGGTCGACTTTGGCTTCATCGCTCATCATGGGCTCCTTTTCCTGATTGTTGACCGGGATACTGCCCCGGATTGCCGGTGAACGGCAAGCGTAACATCCATCCGATACGGTGGGTCGGCGCCTGCTGATATTGTGCCAGTCCGATGCGCATGCCTTCGTGGCCGGCCCGGGGCTGTGCCGTATAGCTGCTGAAGCAGCGGTCCCACAGGGACAGATTGAAGCCAAAATTGCTGTTGGTTTCTTGCCGCATGACGGAATGATGCACGCGATGCATATCCGGGGTGACAATCAGTTTCCTGAGCAGTCGGTCCAGCGCCGGTGGCAGGTAAATATTGGCATGATTGAACATGGCCATGCCGTTGAGCAGAACTTCAAATATGATGACCGCCATTGCCGGAGCACCCAGCGCAATAATGGCCGCATACTTGATCAGCATGGAAAGGATAATTTCCAGCGGATGAAAGCGCAGGCCGGAGGTGACATCCAGATCCCTGTCCGCATGGTGCACCATGTGCAGTCGCCATAACATGGGGGAAAAATGGAATATGCGGTGCTGAAGATAGATGACCAGATCCAGCAGGATCACAGCCAGCACAATGCCGACCGGGGTTTGCGCGATATGCAGCCAGTGCAGCAGTCCGGCCTGTTGAGCCTCACTCCACAAGGCAATGGCGACGGCGCCGGCTGGCAGCAGCAGGCGAACGAGCAATGCATCCAGCATAATCAGCAACAGATTGCCCGACCAGTGCTGTGCGCGGGGCAGAACCCGGCGTCGTCGCGGCGCCAGGCTTTCCCATAGCGCCATGATGAACAGGACGCTCAGGAAAATGCCGAGGCGCAGTGTTGTTGCGTCGTTCACGGCTGAAATGCCAGATCCAGCTTGCGAATATGCGCCAGGCTGCGACGAAATTTCGGCCATTGCCATTGTCGTCCGGGGTCCCATTTGCGCCCGGGCGCGATATGCTGGTGTCCGACAATCCGCCTGCGGCTGATGGCCGGATAGTGTTGCATCAATATGCGGCATAAGCGGGCGGTTTCCCGGTACTGGGGAGCGGTGAACGGCTGCAGCTCATCACCGATGACTTCGATGCCGATGGCATAGTCATTGCAGTTATCCACGCCCTCCCAACTGGATGTGCCGGCATGCCAGGCACGGTGGCCGCAGCGCACAAACTGGGTGATAGCGCCGCGCCGATCAACGACAAAATGCGCGGAAACGCGAAGCCCGTCCAGATCCTGAAAGCCGGGATGAAGCTGGCAATCCAGCGTGCCGAGAAAAAGCTCCCGCACATGGCATGGGTCGAAGACTCCTGGTGGCAGGCTGATGGCATGCAGTACGATCAGGCTGATATCGAGGCCTGCCGGACGTGCATTGTAATGCGGGCTTGCCAGAAACGGGATGTATCGCATCGCTTAATGATGCAGTGCCTGGCCGCGTCTGTCACTGGCGGTAGTTTGCAAGTTCAGCTGTGTACTCTAGCTTCAGCTCATCATCGGGTGAGGCCGCGGGAGGATACATGGATAACGGGTTGGTGCTGGCATTGGGCTGCGGCGGTGCCAGGGGCATTGCGCACCTTGGCGTGCTGCGGGAGTTGCAGCGGCATGACATTGCCGTGCGGGCAGTGGTCGGCAGCAGTATCGGCGCGCAAATCGGAGCATTGTTTGCTGCCGGTGTGTCGGTTGATGAACTGGTGCGTCTGGCGTGCGGCGTGGACTGGAAAACCACGATTCGTTTGTTCATGCCGGAGTTCGGCAAGGGTGGCATGATTGCCGACAAGGGCATCCGGGAGTTTCTGGAACCGTATCTTGGCGGGCGGGATATTGAATCCCTGCCGCTTGCCTATGCCGCGGTGGCGGCGGACCTGGCCAGCGGTCACGAGGTGACGATTCGCCATGGTGATTTGTTGCAGGCGGTGCGGGCCAGCATTTCCATTCCGGGCCTGCTGCGTCCGGCCCTGCAGGGCGACAGAATCCTTGTTGATGGCGGGCTGGTGAATCCGGTGCCGTTTGATCGTGCGCGGGAATTGTTTGGCGGTCCGGTACTAGGCGTGGCCGTGCATCCTGGCGCATTCCGGTTTGAGTTGCCCGGTGAATCCTCCGGTGCGGACTGGCGCGACAGGGTCGAGGAGTTGTTGCGACAATCCGTGGTGCGTAAATGGCCGCAGTTGCGCAAATTGCTGGATGACTGGGATCGTAATGGCGATGATGAGGGAATACCGGGGCTTGGCGCCAGCGGTATTTATAACCGGGCGATGGATATCAGCCGCGCGCAACTGATGCGTTTGCGACAACAAATATCGCCGCCGGATGTATTGCTGTCGCCGAATGTGCAGGGGATCGGCATGCTGGAGTTTTACCGTGCGGATGAGGCGCTGAAGGCGGGCGAGGCGGCGGTTCGTGCCTGTCTGCCGGAGATTGAGGCGCTGTTGTCCGCGTGATGTGCTTGCGTGGGAGCATCGCTTGCCCACAATACGAGCCATGAAGGAACAAGCACATCGCCAGGCACAACTGATGCGCTGGGCAACCTATGCCTCGACCGCAACGGCATCGGTTCTGATTCTTACCAAACTGGTTGCCTGGGTGTTGACCGACTCCGTCAGTATTATGGCGACGTTGATCGATTCTTGTCTGGATGTGCTGGCATCCATTATCAATCTGCTGGCCGTGCGCCATGCCCTGTCGCCGGCGGATAAACATCATCGCTTCGGGCACGGCAAGGCGGAGGCGCTGGCCGGCCTCGGTCAGGCGACATTTATTGCCGGCTCGGCAATGTTTCTGTTGCTGGAGGCCGGCGCGCGCCTGTGGCATCCACAGCCGGTCAGCGCCGTGGGTGTCGGTATCGGAGTGATGGTTTTTTCAATGCTGGCCACGCTGGGGCTGGTGATGTTCCAGAGTTATGTAATCAAACGCAGCGGTTCCACGGCGATCAAGGCTGACCATCTGCATTATAAAACCGACCTGCTGGTCAATGCCGGGGTTATGCTGGCCATCGGGCTGGCCGCCTATGGCTGGCCCGGCTTTGATCCGCTGCTGGCCATGGCCATCGCGGCCTATATTTTGCACAGTGCCTGGGAGATTGTGCAGGAATCGCTGAGTCATTTGATGGACAGGGAATTGCCTGCCGAGGCGCGAGCGCGCATCAAGGAAATCGTTTTTCGTCATCCGCAGACGAAGGGAATGCACGATTTGCGTACGCGGCAGGCCGGAACCAGGGTTTTTATCCAGTTGCATCTGGAACTGGAGGATTCACTGCCTTTGATTGAGGCGCATGCGATTTCCGACGAGGTCGAGGCCCAGATCGTGGCCGCTTTCCCCGATGCCGAGGTGCTGATTCATGAAGACCCGGCCAGCCTGATGGAGCCCGTACCGGAGTTTCCTGACCGTTAACGGGGTGTCAGGTATATGGCCTGTGCTATGAGATCAGCGATGCAGGCGATACCATCTGGCCTTCTGCGTTTGCCAGAAATGGCGATATTCATCCTCGCTGACTTCACCGTCATGATTCTGATCCATGCGGGCAAAGCGTTCCCTGGCCCGGCGGTTTACCATGCTCATGTATTCCGGCATGGACACACCGTTGCTGGCATCCTGATCCAGCTCCATAAAGGCCTCGACCACCTTGTCGGTAGGCGTGCCGGCGGCATTGGCCTGCATCGACCACATGGCAATGGCCATGATACCGCCGATACGGCACATATGTTTGAAAGCATTTATCATCCGTACATCCTTGTTGTCGCAAATCTGTTTTGCCATTGTCGTGGCGAGCAGGCAGCATATCCAGATCACATTCAGGATGCGAGGGGAAGATGAGAGCCTATCTCGATTTAATGCAATATGTGCAGGAGCATGGCGTGCAGAAGGGTGATCGCACCGGCACCGGCACGCGTTCGATATTCGGTTATCAGATGCGTTTTGATCTGGCCGAGGGGTTTCCCCTGGTGACCACCAAGAAAGTGCATTTGAAGTCGATTATCCATGAGTTGCTGTGGTTTCTCAAAGGGGATACCAATATCCGCTATCTGAAGGAACATGGCGTGACGATCTGGAACGAATGGGCGACAGAGGATGGCTCGCTGGGCCCTGTGTATGGCAGCCAGTGGCGCAACTGGCCGACGCCGGACGGACGGCATATCGACCAGATTTCCGCGCTGATCGAGCAGATACGCAGCCGCCCCGATTCCCGGCGGCTGATTGTTTCGGCATGGAATGTCGCCGATTTGCCCGATGAAACGATCAGTCCGCAGGAGAATGTGCGCTGGGGTAAAATGGCACTGGCGCCCTGCCATGCCTTTTTCCAGTTTTATGTCGCCGAGGGACGCCTGTCCTGTCAGTTGTATCAGCGCAGTGCCGATATTTTTCTCGGCGTGCCGTTTAATATTGCCTCGTATGCCCTGCTGACGATGATGATTGCCCAGGTATGCGAGCTGCAACCCGGTGACTTTGTGCATACCTTCGGCGATGCGCATCTGTATGCCAATCATGCGCAGCAGGTGGCGACACAACTGGCCCGGGAGCCCTTCCCGTTGCCGACAATGCGACTGAATCCTGCGGTGAAAAGTATTTTTGATTTCACCTATGATGATTTCGAACTGACTGACTATCAGTGCCATCCCGGCATTCGTGCGCCGATTGCCGTATGAGGTCCGGAAAACCACGCCTTTCACTGATCTGGGCGCAGGATGAGCAGGGTCTGATCGGGCGGGACCAGGGGCTGCCATGGCAATTGCCGGCAGATATGGCATGGTTTCGCAAGCATACTATCGGCAAACCGGTGCTGATGGGGCGTAAAACCTTTGAATCCATCGGCAGGCCGCTTCCCGACAGGAAGAACATCGTTATAACAAGACAGTCGATGCAAATTCCGGGCTGTCTGGTCGTGGGCTCGATTGCCGAGGCACTGCAGCTGGCCGCGGATCAGCAGGAGCTGATGGTGATGGGGGGTGCCCGGCTTTATGCGCAGACGCTGGACATGGCCGATCGGTTATACCTGACGCTGATCCATGCGCGTTTTGCAGGGGATACCTATTTTCCGGTGTTTGATCGCAACCGTTGGCGGGAATGTTTTCGCGAGGATCACGCGCCGGATGAGCGTAATGCCTATGCCTACAGCTTTATTATTCTTGAACGGGCGTAAGGTCGGGCGGACCATCAAGAAAGATCAGATCTTCCCATAAGTGGCTGGGCTGCCCTTCGGCATCCCGAAATTTCAGATTATGCTGTTTGGGAACCAGCCGGTGCGCCCGGCCATAAACGTCATCCTGCATATCGCTGCGATCATGGGAGGCAAGAATCATTAAGCCCTCGTCAACCAGCAGGTCCGAGATCTCATATTCATGCCCCAGATAGCGTACCCGCCGGCCGATCAGTGCCCGCAGAGCTTCAGCATTGTGCATTAATTCTGTTAACATCGCCTGATTCATACCGAAACTCCCGAAGCAAGTACGTTACAGGGACAGGATGGTTATCGTCAATCCGCAAAAGGCATTGACGGCGAGGAGGATGATATGTCGCAGTGGTGGGCGATGTTAAGCCAATATACAATACTGGATATTACACTCGGGCGCTGGCTGCTGGCTGTGCTGGTGCTGTTTGCCTCGCTGGTGGCGCGGCGCATGCTGATTGCTACGTTTCATACGCTGGTCGGAAAAATTGCCCGTCGAACCGAAACCATGCTGGATGATGTGTTGCTGGAGGCATCGGAGCGCCCGGCCGGCTATTTATTGATGCTTGTCGGTATCCTGCTGACGATTCATATTCTGCAGCCACCGGAAAAGGTGTTCCCCATTGTCGGCTTGCTGGACCAGGTCGGCAAGGTGGCATCGATTCTGATCGGTATGTGGTTCGTATGGCGCTTGATCGATGGGCTGGCAGCTTACTTTTCGGCTCGTGCCAGGCGGACAGATTCGGCACTGGATGACCAGCTGGTACCGTTTATTGCCAAAACGCTGAAAATCTTTCTGGTGCTGACGGCGGTGCTGGTGATCGCCCAGAATATGGGCTATTCGATCTCGGGCCTGATTGCCTCGCTGGGGATCGGCGGCATTGCCGTGGCCATGGCGGCCAGGGACACGATTGCCAATGTTTTCGGTTCCATCATGATTCTGGTCGATCGTCCGTTTATGGTGGGAGACTGGATCAGAACGTCCGAATTTGAGGGCGTGGTGGAGGAGGTCGGATTCCGTTCGACGAAAATCCGCACGTTTGCCAAAACGCTGATCAATGTGCCCAACTCCCATCTGGCCAATATGGTGATTGACAATATTGATGCCCGTTCCGTGCGTCGGGTGAAAATGCGTATCGGCCTGACCTATCAGACGACGCCGGCCCAGATGCGTGCGGCCATTGAGGGCATAGAACGTATTCTGGCCGAGCATCCCGGCGTGGATCAGGACTATAAACTGGTGAAATTTGATGAATTCGAGGATTCGGCGCTGTCGATTTTCCTTTATTATTTTTCCGCCAGCAAGGTCTGGGAGGAATACCTGCAGGTGCGCCAGGAGGTGAATATGCAGATTATGGAACTGCTGGAATCGCTGGGGCTCGAGTTTGCCTTCCCCAGCCGCACCGTGTACCTGCAGCTTGAGGGTGATGAGCCGCTTCCGGTTGCCGGCCGGCGGCAGGAGGAGGCATGAGCGATATGCCGCAGGTTGATGCCTATACCGATGGCGCCTGTTCGGGGAATCCGGGGCCCGGTGGCTGGGGTGTGCTGTTGCGTATGGGGCGGCATGAAAAAGAATTGTATGGCGGCGAGGCGCATACGACGAATCAGCGCATGGAGCTGACCGCCGCGATTCGGGCGCTGCAGGCTCTGAAAAGGCGCTGTCGAGTTACGATTCACTCGGATTCGAAATACGTTGTGCAGGGCATGACGGAATGGATTCACGGCTGGAAAAAACGCGGCTGGAAAAATGCCAGTCGGCAGGCGGTGGCCAACCAGGATTTATGGCAGGAACTGGATCGTTTAAGTCAGCAGCATGAGATTCGCTGGCAGTGGGTGAAGGGGCATGCGGGCCATGCCGAAAATGAGCGCGCGGATGCATTGGCCCGGCAGGGAATTCCGGCAGTAACGGACTAGTCTGTCGCCGGCAGGGGCCATTCTTTCAGGCTGACCGGTCGTCCTGCTTGCAGGATCTGCTTGCCGCGGATGCGGATTTTGCCGATGCCTTTCTGGCGGGGATAGAAGATATAGACATCATCCGGCTGCACATTGTCCAGCACCAGCGTATTGCCGCCGGATGGAAACAGACCGGAGCGTGCATCACAACAGACGGAAAAGTCTTTTTGCGTGCGTCCTTTGTGATCCACATGGGTGATGCTGGTTGGACTGAACGAGACAGGATTGCCGGAGCGGGCATCAATAAAGCGTACCCATGCACGGGGCGTGGTCTGGATATCCTCTGATGCCGGCAGGGTGCCATCGCGCAGGAAGCGCATAATGGCAGGAATTTGCAGCAGCCTGCGGCCCAGATGGTGATTGCCTTCGACGGTCATATTCACGCCCCACGGCAACCAGGCTGAGGCAGCATCGACAATGATGTCTCCTTCGTACCAGCTTTCGCCACCGGTGACAAAAATATTCAGTACCGCATGTCCTGCCAGTTCGCTGCCTTCACTGCTGTTCAGTGTCCACAGGAAATCAGAGCCCGGCTGGATTTCCTGGGCCTGGATATTGCCTTCGGCCTGCAGGCTGCCGAGTTCGGCCAGCAGCCTGGCTGCACGGGTGCCGAAATGAGGGGTGGAAAGAAACACCACCCGGCGCACGGGGTTGTCGGCATGATGGCTCAGATACTGGCGCAATAGCAGCCCGCCCATGCTGTGGGCGACGATATCCACCTGCTTGTAGCGACCGAGAAAGCGGTCCAGCTTTTCCTCCAGAATTTCAATCGGCGGATAACGATTGGCGATAATGCCGGTGCGGTAGGTAAAGAAGTAGATATCACGCTGTAATTGCTGTTCCATGCGAATCAGCTCGGTTGCCGGCGGCCATGTGAATTCACCGCCATTCCAGCCGTGAATAAGGATGACGGGAGGTGCATCGGGAAAGTCCGGCTGCACCAGCTGATCCATGGCTTCCCAGGTTTGCCAGAGATGGCTGTAGACCTCGGTGCTTTTTTTCAGCGTACAGCCGCTGAACAGAACGGCGAGCAGGGTGATGATCACGGTGTGAAAGCGCAGCTGCATGTTCGAATCTTGGCCGATGGCTGCGGCATTGCCAAGCGCCGGCAGGTATGCTGTGATGCCGGCATGAAAATGATGTTTGATTTTTTTCCGGTGCTGTTGTTTTTTGCAGCCTACAAGCTTTATGACATCTATGTGGCGACAGCAGTGCTGATTGCGGCCTCGGCCATCCAGACCTTTGCCCATCGTCTTTATCATGGCCGCTTTGAAAACAACCATCTGATCACGCTGGTGCTGGTGGTGCTGTTCGGCGGCGCCACGTTAATGCTGCACGACGAAACATTCATCAAATGGAAACCGACGGTGATTAACTGGCTGTTTGGCGCGATATTTCTGATCTCGCAGTTTGTCGGCAAAAAAACGGTGATCGAGCGCATGCTTGGCGGCAAGGTGGCATTGCCTGCGCCGGTATGGACGCGCCTGAACCTTGCCTGGAGTATGTTTTTTGTGCTCATGGGGGCACTGAATCTCTATGTGGCGTTCAGTTTTGATACGGATACCTGGGTGAACTTTAAATTGTTCGGTTTGATGGGACTGACGTTTGTGTTCATTATCGGGCAGAGTATTTATCTGATGCGACATATCGATGTGGAAGCCACACAGGATGAGTGAAGGCGGCAGGAGGCGGCAATGATCAAGAAACTGACACCGATCGGCAACAGTCTGGGGCTGATCATTGATCGACCAATTCTCGATCTGCTGAATATTGACCGGGGCTCCCGACTGGAAATCACTACCGATGGCAAGCGGCTGATTATTGTACCGTTGCGGGAAGATGGCCCTGAGTCCGGCAGCAAGCCGGGACGGGGGTTGCTGGACCGGTTTGCTGAAGCACTTAAATAGTCTCGGGTCGGAAGGCGTATTGCATGGGGGGTGAACGGCGTCTGCTGGTCCTGATGCTGCTGGGCATCATCAGCGGAGGGGTGGCCGGCTATCTCTGGGGCGAGTCGATGCAGGCCGTGGCCTGGCTGGGCGAGCTGTTCCTGACGGCATTGAAAATGCTCATTGTGCCGCTTGTTATGGCCAGTATTATCACCGGGGTAACCGGCCTCGGCAATGTGCGCAGGCTGGGGCGGATGGGAGGGCTGTCCATCGCCTATTATGCCTGCACGACGTTTATTGCCGTTGCCATTGGCCTGGTGATGGCCAACCTGTGGCAGCCGGGTGTCGGGGTCTCACTGGCGCTGAAATCCGGAACTGTACTTCCCGAAAGCGGGGAAATCGGCGTAACCGATCTGGTTCTGTCGCTGGTGCATCCCAATATCATTGCGGCGGCGGCAGACATGAAACTGTTGCCATTGATCGTGTTTTGTATGTTGTTTGCCGCCGCGCTGAGTACGCTGGAGGAACGCGCGGCACCGGTCATCGGCTTTTTTGAGGGTCTTAACAGCGCCATGATGGTGATGGTGGAATGGGTCATGCTGTTTGCACCGATCGGTGTTTTTGCACTGATTGCCTCGAAACTGGGAGCGGCCGGTGGCGGTGATGCGTTTCTGGCCCAGCTGGCCGGGCTGGCCCGGTATGCCGCGGCGGTGATCAGCGGCCTGCTCACACACGCCATGGTGCTGTGCGGGCTGTTGCTGTTGCTGGCGCGCAAATCCGTGGCCGAATATCTGCGGCATATGGGCGCTGCATTGCTGACCGCTTTTTCCACGGCCTCATCCAGTGCGACATTGCCGTTAACCATGGAGGGCGTGCGGCAGGCCGGCGTGGATGACAAGGCGCGGCGTTTCGTATTGCCGCTGGGGGCGACGATCAATATGGATGGTACGGCGCTTTATGAAGCCGTGGCCGTGCTGTTTATTGCACAGGCCTATGGCATCGATCTGAATTTCGGCCAGCAACTGCTGGTGTTACTGACGGCCACCATGGCGGCCATCGGTGCCGCCGGTATTCCCGAGGCCGGGCTGGTGACCATGGTCATTGTCCTGGAGGCCGTCGGGTTGCCGCTGGACGGGATCGGCCTGATTCTGGCCATTGACTGGTTTCTGGATCGTTGTCGTACGACGATCAACGTGTTCGGCGATTCGGTCGGCGCCGCCGTGGTCGGGCGACGCCTTGAAGGGCGCTGATCCTGCCTCAGATATAGCTCAGCCAGTCCCGATGCGCTGCACTGCGGCCATGCACAACATCGAAGTATCTGGTCTGCAACAGCCGGGTGATGGGACCTCGCGTGCCGCTGCCGATGCGTCGGCCGTCCACTTCGCGGATCGGCGTGACTTCGGCGGCCGTGCCGGTAAAGAATGCTTCATCGGCAACATAGACTTCATCGCGGGTAATGCGTTTGACTTCAATGCGCAGCCCTTCTTCTTCCGCCAGCTGCATCACGGTGGCACGGGTGATGCCATCCAGTGCGCTGGTCAGATCCGGCGTGTAGATGATGCCGTCACGAACGATGAAGATGTTTTCGCCCGAACCCTCGGCGACGAAACCTTCGGTATCCAGCAGCATGGCTTCATCGTAGCCGTCGCGTAATGCCTCGGACAGCGCCAGCATGGAATTGATATACTGGCCGTTGGCCTTGGCCTTGCACATCGAGATATTGACGTGATGACGGGTGTAACTCGAGGTTTTGATGCGGATGCCATGGTTAATGCCGTCATCGCCCAGATAGGCGCCCCAGTTCCATGCTGCAACAATGACGTGCGTCTGCAGATTGTCGGCGCGCAGGCCCATGCCCTCGGAGCCGTAAAAAACCATCGGGCGCAGGTAGGCCGAGTCCAGGTTGTTTTCCCTGACGACGGCCAGCTGGGCGGCATTCAGGGTCGCCTTGTCGAAGGGCATCGGCATATTCATGATATGGGCGGAGCGAAACAGTCGGTCGGTATGCTGTTCCAGCCTGAAAATCGCCGTGCCGCCTTCAGCATGATAGGCGCGCACGCCTTCGAAGACACCCATGCCGTAGTGCAGGGTATGCGTAAGCACATGTACCCTGGCTTCGCGCCATGGCACCATTTCTCCATCGAACCAGATTACGCCATCTCTGTCTGCAAAGTTCATCGTTTTCCTCAAGCCAGTATTTTCCAGGCGCAAATGTAGCGCGGCTGTTGCCTTCATGCCATGGGCAATACGTGCAAAGCGGGCGGCTTGTGCTACGCTTGGCCCATGATTCGAGGCGAGCATCTTGGCAAGTCGTTTGGTGATGTGGTGGCTGTCAGGCCGCTGGATATCCATATTCCGGCCCATGCGGTTACGGCAATTATGGGGGGCTCCGGTTCCGGCAAGACCACATTGTTGCGCCTGTTGTCCGGTCTGGAAAAACCAACCTGCGGGCATGTCTGGTTTGGCGAGGAAGATATTACCGCCATGTCGGAACAGCGGCTGTTTAAGCTGCGTGAGCAGATGGGGATGGTTTTCCAGTATTCGGCGCTGCTGAATTCACTGAATGTTTATGACAATGTCGCCTTTCCCCTGCATGAGCATACTTCCCTGGCCGAGCCGGTGATTCGTCGCGTGGTCAGCATGAAGCTGGAGCAGGTTGGCCTGCGCGGTTTTGAAGCGCTGATGCCGTCAGAACTTTCCGGCGGTATGGCCAAGCGCGTGGCCTTTGCCAGGGCCATGGTCATGGATCCGGCCGTGGTGTTTTTTGATGAGCCGACATCCGGCCTGGACCCGATTTCCGCCGGCGTGATTACCCGGCTGATCCATGATACGGCCAGCAAGGTGCAGATGACGGCCGTGGTGGTGACGCATGATGTGCAGGCCGGCCTGTCCATCGCGGATCATGTGATCCTGATGTGGCAGGGTGAAATCATTGCCCGCGGCACGCCTGAGGATATTCGCAACAGCACAGATGCGCGCGTGCAGCAGTTTGTGCAGGGGCGCCCTGATGGGCCGATCCCCTTTTCACGCAGTACCACGCCGTATATCGACGACCTGCTGCAGGCGGAGATGCGGGCATGAGCGCAGCGATTCCCGTTCAGCATGGCATATGGCGCTGGCTGGGCGCGCTGGGGCGACGCAGCCTGCAGGCTGTCCAGAGCGTAGGCGATGCCGCGGTTCTGACGCTGCAGGCGCTCGGGCACCTGCTGCGCAAGCCATGGCAGGGCCGGCATTTCGTGTTGCAGCTACATGCCCTGGGGGTGGGGTCGCTGGTGATTATTCTGATTACCGGCGCATTTACCGGCATGGTGCTGGCATTGCAGGGCTATTACACCCTGGCCAAGTTCGGCTCTGAATCACTGCTGGGCGCCGGCGTGGCCCTGTCGATTATTCGCGAACTGGGGCCTGTGCTGGGGGCATTCATGGTGATCGGCCGGGCAGGTTCTTCCATTACGGCCGAGATCGGCATTATGCGGGTAACCGAGCAACTGGATGCGTTGCGGATGATGGCCGTGAATCCCCGGGCGCGCATTATCCTGCCGCGCATTATTGCCACCATGCTGGCGCTGCCGTTGCTCGTGGCGGTGTTCGATGTGATTGGCATCGGCGCCGGTTATGTTGTCGGCGTCGAGCTGCTGGGCGTCAATCCCGGCGCATATATTGCCGAAATGACGGCCAAGATCACGATGCACGATATCAACGGCGGCTGGGTCAAGGCGATCGTCTTTGGCTTTATGATCGGTTCGATCTGCACCTGGATGGGCTATCGTGCGGAGCCTTCAACCGAGGGCGTTGCGCGGGCAACGACACGGGCGGTCGTGGTGGCCTCCGTCAGCGTGCTGATCGTGGATTATATTCTGACATCATTCTTCCTCTAGGGAGCGGTTATGCAATCGTACAAACGTATCGAAATCACTGTGGGCGCGTTCGTGCTGCTGGGCCTGCTGAGTATCGGCTGGATGGCCGTCAAACTGGGGCAGGTCGGCGGCCTGGGAGAAACCGGCTACAACCTTACGGCGGTGTTTGATGATGTGGGCGGCGTACGTAACGGCAGCGATATCATGATGGCGGGAGTGGTGATCGGCAGGGTCACCGATGTGCATCTGCAGGACAATCGCAAGGCGGTGACGGTGTTGCATATCAATGAAGGCGTGCGGATTGCGGAAGATGCCTTTGCTTCCGTGCGGACCAAGGGCATTATCGGGGATCGCTATATTCGCATCACCCAGGGCATGGAGGACAGCTACCTTGCCGAGGGGGATGAGATTGAGGAAACGGAATCTGCATTGAATATTGAGGATCTTGTCAGCAAGTATATTTTCAGCGGCAAGGAGTAATGATTTCCACTGGTGCCGCGGCCGGTGTGTGCCAGCCTGGGCGGGAAGGAATCAAGGAGTCGGTTGTTATGAGAAAAACCATTTATCTTTTATTGCTGTCTGCATGCATGATGTCATGGATGGGCGCGGGAATGGCCGCCACGGAGCCCGGGCCGCGTGCCGTGGTGGAAACGCTGGTCAGCGGCATTATCGATGTGTTGCAGCATCGCAAGGACCCTACGCGGCTGACCGAAGAGGATCGGGAAAAGATTCGTCAGGTGGTGAACGGGCGTTTTGATTATGCGGCCATGGCCAAACGCAGTCTGGGGGAGCCATGGAACCAGCTCGATGCAAGGGAACAGGCACATTTTACGGAAATCTTCCGGCAGTTGCTGGAGCGCTCCTACGGTAATCGGCTGAACGACTATAAGGGGCAGACGGTTGAATATCGCAAGACACAGTTCAAGGGCAGCAAGGCACGAGTGCTGACCATTGTCTCGGATGGTGCCAGGGAAACGCCTGTGGAATATCGATTGCATCAAACGGATATCGGCTGGACGGTTTACGATATCCGCATTGAAGGCGCCAGTCTGGTGCGAACGTTCTATCAGGATTTCCAGACCCAGCTGAGTCATGGCACGTATCAGGATCTGGTGCGGGCACTTGAAGACAAGATTGCCAGACTGAAAGCCCGGGGCTGAGTCTCGGGTTGCCCGGCATGTCCGGTTTATTGCTTCGGCTGCTGGCGCATTGTCGCCGCCTGCTGGTGCTGTTGTTGTTTGCCGGCACGCTGCTGGTGGCGGTGGCCTATTGGCAGATGCCGCCATTGAATACGTTAAAGCCGGAAATTCAGGGTTATCTCAAGCAGCAATTGCAACTGAAAACCCTCGATCTGGGGGATTTGTCCTGGTACTGGGCCGGCCACCTCTGGATTCGTGCCGAGGGCATCAACCTTGAGGGTAAGCATCTGGCCTATCACGGGACGCTGGGTATTCGCATTCCTTTTTTCCGTTTGCTGATGACACAGTTCCAGCCCAATCGCATTCGGCTGAGCGGCGGCAAGCTGGTGTTGCACCTGGCTGACAGGCAAACACCGGCGGATAGCGGTGCTGCGACCAGCAGCCCGGCCACGCTGTTGCCGGATGGCGAATTGCTGTTCGACAAGGTGGAGGTGGACTGGGATTATAACCAGATCCGCGGGCATTTTGATTATATGGCGCTGTTTTTCGACACCTCCGGCCATCTTGTTGTCAGCACTCCCGATATGGAACTGCAGTTGCAACTGGATCGGGATTTGTTGCCGCAATCGCTGGAGATGACTTTTGCCAGTCTGAACTGGTTGCCGGCGACGATGCTGGCCTATATCGATACACCGCCGCAGGGCACCATGCATTTGCAGCGGAAGGGCCAGGAGCTGTGGTCTTTCCGGGCCTCGATGTCGCATGCGCGCGGCTATACCCTGATGCCGCACAGCAACTGGTCATTGCCGGCAAATCAGCTGTCGGTGCAGGGGGATATCACGGCCATGGCCGGCGTGGCACCGTGGCGAGGATTTGAGCGCGTCGATATTACTGCCCTGAACTGGCAATATGGCGATAATACTATTGCGGCAACAGGGCGCTGGCAGGAGGGGGCGCTTGCGTTGCAGGCAACGTCGAGCCATCTGGATATGCCGCTGTTATGGCAGGCATTGCGTCCGCTGGGCGATGCGGCCGAATGGCATCAGTGGCTGGCCAGTATGCATGCCGGCCATATCCGTCATGCCGAGGCCCGTATCTCCATCCCCTGGGCACAGCCATGGGATCGCTGGCCGGAGGCCGAAGCATTACAGGAAGGGCTGAAATATCATGTGCAGGGGGATGTGGAGGATGTCGATATCGCCCTGGGGCTGAATGACGAGAAGCTGCTGCATACCCGTGCGTTCGTCGAGCTGGACGAATCCGGTCTGCAGGCAGATATCCGGCGTTGCGATTTGCCTGACGGCGTGGGCACGGCCACGGCAAGCCTGCATTTGCCCTGGTCAACACTGATGCTGGATATCAGCGGAGAGGCCGATGCCGATATGACGCAGCTGGCACGCTGGCGGGCGCCCGAGGTGCTGGAGCATTCCAGCTGGCAGCAGGGGGACAGTCATGCCTCATTCCATGTTCGCTGGCCGGCGACCTCGGCACGGGCCGAGTCTGTGCAGGTAACACTGCGGCCGAAAACTCAATGGCGACTGACGGTGCACAAGGTTCCGTTAACCGCGACCGATGGTCTGCTGCGCTGGGATATGCAGGGCGGCGTGGCGGTCGAAAAGATGCGGATTTCGACAGGTCTGGCGGAGGGGCTGCTGAGCCTGTCCGCGCAGCGTGATGCTGCCGGCGACTGGGGGATGCAGACGCTGCATGCGTCACTGAACAGTTCACTGGCCAGGGCGGCCGGCAGTTTCGATCTGCCGATTGCCGGTGCCGACGGTACGGTTGCCATCCGGCTGGATATTGACAGGGAGATGCGGGGACGGATCGATCTGAAAAATGCATCCTGGAAAAACCTGCTGGGAACGACGAAGCAGGCCGGCGTACCGCTGGTGATTCATTTGCGCGGCAAGGTGGATGAGCGCAATGGCCAGAGCAGGCTGTCCATCGCCGATATCCACAATGAGGGGGATCTGATTCAGCTCAGGGGCTTCGGCAGCATCGAGCAGCAGGCCGTCATCCTGAATCTGACAACATTGCAGACCGGTGCTTTCAACGGCGCACTGTCTGTTCAGTCCCCCTTCGGCAATGCGCCCTGGATGCTGGATGTCGATGCGCGGTTTCTTGATCGTTCCGCCCTGCCCGAGAGCGTTCCCGTGGTGGCGGAATCGAAAGCATGGAAGTTGCAGGCGCGCATTGACCGGTTTAACTGGGGAGAGGCCGCCCTGAGCGGCATATCGTTGCAACTGGATTCCTGGCCCGGCAGCCAGGGGCGGCTGAAAGCGCATCATATTCATACATCGGAACTGGATCTGATGAATATACAATGCACATTTGTATTGCCGGGCAAGGGGCTGATTGATGTGCGGGAGCTTAAGGCAGAACTGGAAAAGCAGCGCCTGTATTTATCGGCAACGTTCGGGCCTGAGCCTGGCGGCGGGTTGTCCTGGCGCGGATTTGCCCGGGTTTCCGGAGATTTCGGTCATCTTATGACAACAGGGGGGCTGTCCGAGCGTTTTGTGGGCGGCACCATGCATGCGATGTTTTCCGGGCAGGGCATCATGATGCGCGAGCAGCCCTGGTGGCAGGGCCTGAAAGGGCGCCTGCGGTTGCGCGTCGATGACGGGCGGATCCTTGAAGGGGGGACAGTAACCAAACTGCTGGCCCTGCTCAGTCTCGCCGATTTGCCACGGATGCTGCTGGGACAGCGCGAGGATCTGACGGGGCCGGGGCTGTTTTATGATCGTTTGCAGATGGAAGGACTGCTGAGCGATCAGCATTTTGAAATTTATAACTTGGCCATGCGTGCGACGGCGCTGGATATGGCCGGGCGAGGCTCACTTGATCTGCAGAAGAATACCATCGATCTGTTGATGATTGTGCACCCCCTGCAGAACCTGGATGCGATTCTTAACAGCATTCCGCTGGTGCGCGATATTTTTGGCGGCAAATCACACAGCCTGATGAGCAAGGTCTATCATATGCAGGGGCCGCTGGAGGATGCGACAATCGAGGAGGCCTCGCCCACAGAGAGCAAGCGTGCGCTCAATCGCGTGGTCGAAGGCCTGTTCGCGCTGCCTGAAAAATGGTTCGGCGAACAGCAGGATGCGGCCCCGGCTGCTGAGCCGGGCAGGTAATTGGCAAGCCGGTTGTCGGGGCTATAATAGGCGCATGCGTTTGATCGTCCTCGATACTGAAACAACCGGTTTATCTCCCCTGAGCGGTGATCGCATGGTGGAAATCGGGGCGATCGAGATATGCCAGCGCACCATTCGGCAGGATCGTGTTTTTCACCATTATCTGAATCCGGGTCGGGATATTCCCGAGGAAGTGGTGCGTATTCATGGCATCAGTAATGACAAGGTCAGGGATGCGCCGGCCTTTGTCGATGTGGCAGGGGACTTTCTTGATTTTATTCGCGGTGCAACGCTGGTGATTCACAATGCGGCTTTTGACCTGAGCTTTATTATGCATGAACTGCGCCTGCACGGCCTGCCCGCGATCGACGATGTACCGGTGATTGATACGCTGGCCTATGCGCGCAAGAAACATCCGCATCAGCGGAACAGTCTGGATGCCCTGTGTGATCGCTATGGTATTGAACGCGGGCATCGCCAGTTGCATGGTGCCCTGCTTGACTCCGAACTGCTGGCGGAGGTTTACCTTGCCATGACCGGCGGTCGCCAGTTCTCCCTGGCCGATGGTATTCCGCGCCAGCCGGCTTCCGCCTTTGTGCAATTGCCCGAACAGACAGGGCGGCGCGATGAAAAGGCGGAAACAGCCCCGTTGATGCAGCGCAGGCCACTGCAGGTTTCCGCGGAGGAACAGGCGGCACATCTGGCCCTGCTGGAGCGTATTCATCGTGAGAGTCAGGGCAAGACGATCTGGCGGGAACAGGCCGAAGCCGTCTAATCCCGGTTTTATCGCGCCGCTATGGCATACGCAGGCCCCGGGCGCAGGAGATGACTGCTTCGGCCAGCCTTGTTGCATCCGCGTCCTGGCAGAACCATACTTGGGCATGATTCGCGGGCATCGTATAGTGGTTATTACCCGAGCTTCCCAAGCTCGTGACGCGGGTTCGATTCCCGCTGCCCGCTCCATTCGGTTGTATCATGTCTGAGGCTTCTCTCGTTATTCGTCATGCTGATCAGCATTTGTCGTTGGCCGCCGGCGAGGCGGTGCTGCTGACAGGGCCGGTGGGCTGCGGCAAAACGCACTATCTTCGCTGTCTCGCCGGCCTGGAAACCGGCGCTGCGGATATTGTGCTGCACTATGACGGTCGGGCCTGGCCGGAGGTCGATGATATGTTTGCCGTACGCATGCATGCGGATTACTGGCCTCCCCTGTGGCTGGGGCAGTCGATACGGGAAGAGCTGACGTTCGGTTTGCTGCAGATGCCTGCGGATGAGGCGCTGCTTGAGCTGTTGCAGCGCTGGCAGCTGGGACATGTGCGGCTGGATGCCGGCCTGCAGTCGCTGAACCGGACGGAGAGCGTGCGCCTTTCGCTGGCCGGCATGGAGCTGGTTCAGCCGCGTCTGGCCCTGATCGACAATCCTGTTGCGGCCCTGACGGCGGAAGATGCGGCGCTGTTGCGGCAGGATATCCTGGCCTGGGCGGAACGGTCGCGCTGCATGATGGTGGTGGCCTGTAATCGGTGGCAGGATTGGCCCCGTGAGCGGATGCATCTGTGGCGTATTGCGGCAAAAGGTGTATGGCCCGTGAGGGAGGCAATGAGTGAGTGAAATGGTTCGGTTCTCGTTTGCATTGAATGCCCGCATGCAGTCATTTCTGGATGTGCGCGATGCGCTTCAATGCCTTGAACAGGCCAGAATCAATGGCGATTACTATGCATGGCTGCATGCTGCATGTGATTTGCGGGCATCCCTGCTGGGCGATCTGGGGCGCAAGACGGCCGTGTCCGAAATTGTGGCCATTCTGGGCGTATTGCAGGAGGAACTGATCCGGCTGGCGCAGGAGCATCCCGAGCTTTGTGAGTCGATTCGCAGTGCCAGTAATCGTATTGAGGGACATATGACATCGTTGCAGGGCGGTTTGTCCTCCGCCCAGAACGAACTGGTGCAGGATGCGTTGCTGGTCAATTATTATAATGCCCAGAAAAAACAGGATTTGCTGGGACATCGGCGCTGTCTGCCGCAGAGTCTGCCGGCCATATGGACGAGGCATCATGAGCGGACGGAAACCCTGCGCGAAGCGTTGCAGCCATTGTATGAGACCATCGTAGATATGGACAATATGCTGAACGATTATGTGCAGTGGCAATATCGAACGGCACATGAAGGGTCCGACAAGATCACGCCGGATCGTCAGCATCAGTATGGCTTGCTGGTGGTGGGCCTGCCTGTCGAACAGGTGGCCACAGGGATTGTTCCGGATATGTCCGGCAATCATCTGGCCATTCGCATTCGTTTCCAGCAATGGCCGCCGCGTGCGCCGGCGGTGGATGTCAGCGATGCCATTGATTATGCGTATATGCTGGTGCCGGTAGCCTGACATGCCGGTATTTCGTTGTCCGATCTGTCGCAAGACGGTGCTGCGCAGGCAGCCGGATTTTCCATTTTGCAGTGAACGTTGCCGCCTGATCGATCTCGGCAAATGGGCTGCCGGAGATTATGTCGTGCCCGGCGGGCCTGCGTCTGATGCATTTGACCCGCCGCATGAATACTGACACGAACGCTCCGTATGCCCGTGGCTGGGTGTACGGGACAATCAGCCTCGCCATGGCGATGCCCGTGCTGCTCTGGCCGGCCATCTGGTGGCAGCAGGGCGGCTTGAACGCCGGCTTTGATTTTTTTCTGTTATGGATGGTGGCGGCATCGCTCCTGCTGGTCAGTGCGGTTACGGCCGATTCCATCCTGTTTTATCGCAATAACGCACGCTCGGTGGTGCTGGTATCGGCCTGGGTGATTGGCAGCAGTTTCTGGATTCTGCTGGCCGTGCAGCAGCGGCACGGCGTCTGGCTGATTGCGCTGGCCTTTGCCCTGCATGCGCTGCGCTCGGCTATCTGTTTGTGGCGGGATGAACAGCGATGGTGGCTGTGGCCGGCATGGTGTCGCGATACCGTGCTGGCGGCAGGCATGTTTATCTGGCTGACCGTGCTGATGCATGTCTGAACTTATTCTGGCCTCGACATTAGCCTATCGCCGACAATTGTTGCGGCGGCTTGGCCTGCCGTTTCGCCAGGTGGCGCCGTGTTTTGAGGAATCCGTCGCGGCAAATGGTGATATTGAGCAACTGGTGCGTGAAAACACGCTTGGCAAGGGGCGTTCGGTGTTGCGGCAATATCCTGCCGCCACGGTGATCGCCTCTGATCAGCTGGCGGTTTGCGGTGATCGTGTGCTGGGCAAGCCGGGAAGCGTGCCGCGGGCCATGCGTCAGTTGCGTGCCGTTGCCGGTCGCAAGGTCAGCTTTCTGACCGGTCTGGCCGTCATGCACGACGATGAGGAGCGCTATGCGCTGGAAACCTTTCATGTGTATTTCCGTCCACTCGATGATGCGGAAATCTTTCGTTATATCGCCCGGGACATGCCGCTGGATTGTGCCGGCAGCTTCAGGTCGGAATCGCTGGGCATAGCCCTGCTGGAGCGTATGGAGGGAGATGACCCGACAGCGCTGATCGGTCTGCCCCTGATTCGTCTGAGCCAGTGGCTGTGTCCCTTGCAGGCTTCAGCGTAATTCACTGCGGCGTTCGCCGCGCCATATCAGCCAGGCCCGGGGTTGCGGGCCGGTTTGTATACGCAAGCGAAAAGGGGATACGGCACCGGCAGTGCCGGCGATGAAGCGCAGATCACCGAATTCAAGGTATTGCGCATTTCCGGCCAGTAATACCGGGAAACGGGCGAACCAGCGATAAAAGGCCAGGCCGGGGGTATTCGCCGGTAGCCTTGCAGCATCCAGCGCCGGCAATGTTTGCCACTGTATGCGCTCGATGCTACGAACATCCCCGCTGTATCGGGCCGTGAATGATGAGGGGAAGATGACGCAGCTGCCTTCAAAGGCGGGCCACAGGTCGATGAGGCTGCGATGATAATGCTGCCCGTCACGGGCGATCAATTGCCAGCGAAACGGCGAGAACGGCAGCGGCAGGGCGGCAATCGCCGTGGCGGCCGGTTGTTGCTGGCGGGCGATGGTCATTGCCTTGTCATGCAGATATGCGGTCATGCCGAGATAGGTGCTCATCAGCAGCAGGGCCAGCATGGCGCAATGGCGGGCATGGCGGCGCCATATCATGCCGGCCAGCAGCGGCAGTAACAGGCAGGCTGTAAATAACGGATCAATAATAAACACCAGATCCAGCGCGGCGCGCCAGTCGGAGAACGGCACCAGAATCATCGTGCCGAATGAGGTGATGATGTCCAGGCCGATGTGCAACAGCAGTGCGGCGCCGATCCACCATGCGGGCATGGCGCTGCGTTGTCGCCGCAGCAGGCTGATAATCAGCCAGCACCATAACGGCAGCATCAGCAGCGAATGGGTGATGCCGCGGTGGTGTTGCAGATAGAAGGTGTCGGAAACCAGGCGCAGCAGAATGTCGATATCCGGCGCCATGGTCAGCAGTATCAGCAGCAGCAACCGGTGCTGGGTCAGCGGTGAGTTTGATACGGCGCGGGCCAGGGCCGCGCCGGAAAGGGCATGGGTCAGCGGGTCCAGCGGGGAATATCCTGCAGCAGTTTGCGCCAGTTGCGGCCGGGCGTGATCGAGCCGCCGCAAACGTCATGCGTCGCGCCGGTCACGGCGGCAAGGGTATTGGGTGCTCCCAGCAGGGCCTGTTTCGCCAGCATGGCAAAACAGGCTGCTTCCACGGCCTGGGGCGGCATGCCGGCCTCTGCCGTGCTTTGTACCCGGGCCGGGGCCAGGGTCTGTATCAATTGCTGCATCAGGTATCGATTACGTGCGCCGCCGCCGCACACCAGCCAGCGCTCAGGTGGTTGCGGCAGGAAGCGGCGCTGGCTGGCGATGCTGTGTACGGTGAAGGCACAGGCGGTGGCCATGCGGTCGGCATCGAAAATGTCGGGCCAGTCCATGATAGAGGCAATGACGGCATCCCCGAAATCTTCGCGGCCCGTGGATTTCGGCGGTGGGCGATGAATAAACGGATGCTGCATCAGTTTGGCTAGCAATGGTTCGCAGACGCGGCCTGCGGCGGCCATGGCTCCGTCATGGTCGAAGGAGTAGCGCCCGTTGCTGATACGCTGCATCAGCCCGTCCATGATCATATTGCCGGGGCCGCAGTCAAACCCGGTGACGTCATGGTTCGCGCCCAGCCAGGTGAGATTGGCGATGCCGCCGATATTGAGAACCGCTGTGGAAC
>WFNX01000090.1 GCA_015488375.1 Mariprofundaceae bacterium
CCTTATAGCCGCCGGCTTTGGCTTCCTTGAAAACAGGCGTGATGATGTCGCCCTGCCATGCGGTGCGCTTGATCGCCTTGAAATACTCCGTGCTGGCCAGGTTGATCAGGAGTGGGGGTGATGCATGATCGGCATGTTGCAATGCCCCGGTGATGATATCTCCCCAGAATTCGTACAGATTGCGGCCGCGCGGATTGCTCAGGCGCGTGCCCATTTCCAGCCGGTAGGGCTGAATCAGATCCAGCGGCCTGAGTACGCCGTACAGGCCGGAGAGAATGCGCAGGTGCTGTTGCGCAAATGCCAGTTCATCGGCATGCAGTGAATCGGCATCCAGTCCCTGGTAAGTATCGCCGCGAAACATGAAGATGGCCTGTTTGGCATTCTCCGGTGTGAATGGCGTTTGCCATTGCTGGAAACGCTGCATGTTCAGGTCGGCCAGTTTCATGCTCAGTTTCATCAGGTCGGCCAGCTGAAAGCTGTCCATCTCGCGCAGGATTTCGACAAGTTCGGCACTGTGTGTCAGTAACTCCGGCTGGCTGTGTTCCTGCAAGGGGGCGGGCGTGGATTCATCGAGCTTTTTGGCAGGCGAAATCACAATTATCATAAAATCAGTCCTCGCGACGGCAGTTTTCCGACAGGCAATATTCCGTGATTGCGGACGGAAAATATACCATTTGTTCAGACGGGTTTTCCGGTGCTTGGATGCGTCGGTAGTTATGCGTAGGATTCAGCGCCTCTTGCAAGGAGGTTTACCTTATGTCTCTGCCTGAAGGCCTCACCTTTGATGATGTATTGCTGGTGCCGCAAGCCAGCTCCGTGGTTCCGCGCATGGTTGATACCAGGTCGCAGTTTACGCGTAATATTTGCCTGAATATCCCCGTGGTGTCTGCCGCGATGGATACAGTGACTGAATCCGGCACGGCGATTGCGCTGGCGCAGGAAGGCGGTATCGGCGTGATTCACAAAAACCTGAGTGCCGCCGGTCAGGCGGCGGAAGTGCGTCGCGTCAAACGTTACGAGGCCGGCATTGTACAGGAGCCATTGACGGTTTCTCCCGGTGATACGCTGCAACAGGTCAAAAAACTGGCAGACGAATACGGATTTTCCGGCTTCCCGGTATTGGATGAGAATGGCCGCGTTTGCGGTATCGTGACCAATCGCGATATGCGTTTTGAACGCGATCCGGGTAAAAAAGTGGCCGATATGATGACGCCGCTGGAACACCTGGTTTCCGTCCGTCAGGGTACGGATCTGGAAACCTGTAAGGATCTGTTCCGCGAACATCGTATTGAGAAGCTGCCTGTTGTGGATGATCAGGGACTGTTGCAGGGCATGGTGACCGTGCGCGATATCGAAAAGGCGACAGCATTTCCGCATGCCGTGCGCGATGAACTGGGGCGCTTGCTGGTAGCTGCGGCTATCGGCGTTGGCGATAAGGAACTGGCGCGCTTTGAGGCGCTGCTGGAAGCCGGTATGGATGCCGTGGTGGTGGATACGGCACATGGTCATTCCCAGGGAGTGATCGATCAGGTGCGCGAGATCAAACAGCAATATGGCGATCGTATTCAGGTGATTGGCGGCAACATTGCCACGCCGGAGGCCGTGCGCGATCTGGTCGAGGCCGGTGCGGATGCGGTCAAGGTCGGTATTGGTCCAGGTTCTATCTGCACGACGCGTATGGTGGCAGGTGTCGGCGTGCCGCAATTGTCGGCCGTTATGCAGTGTGCCGCGGCGGGCCGGGAACTGGGTGTGCCGGTTATTGCCGATGGCGGCATTAAATTTTCCGGTGACTTTGCCAAGGCCATGGCGGCGGGTGCTTCTACCTGTATGTTCGGCTCGATGTTTGCCGGTACGGATGAGGCGCCGGGAGAGAAGATTCTTTATCAGGGACGCACCTACAAGGCCTATCGCGGCATGGGTTCGATCGGGGCCATGGAGCAGGGCAGCAAGGATCGCTATTTCCAGGGTGATGTGGAAGAAGCGATGAAGCTGGTGCCGGAAGGGATTGAAGGCCGGGTGGCCTATAAGGGGCCGCTGAACGATATTCTCTATCAGCTGGTTGGCGGCCTGCGTGCGGCGATGGGTTATGTCGGCGCAGCCACGATTGAGCAAATGCACGCACGGGCGAAGTTCGTGCGCATTACCGGCGCGGGCCTGCGTGAATCGCATGTGCACGATGTGACGATCACCAAGGAAGCGCCCAATTACCGGCGCGATGCCTGAGGCGCGGAACCCTTTATGAATGAACGTATCCTGATACTCGATTTCGGCTCGCAATACACCCAGTTGATTGCGCGGCGTGTGCGTGAGGCCGAGGTCTATAGTGAATTGCATCCATGGGATATGGACGAGGCCGCGATTCGCGAATTTCGCCCGTCCGGCATCATTCTTTCCGGCGGGCCGGAATCGGCCTGCGCTGAGCAGGCACCGCAGGCGCCGGCGATCGTGTTCGAACTGGGCGTGCCCGTGCTCGGCATTTGCTATGGCATGCAAACGATGGCGGTGCAGCTTGGCGGGCAGGTGGAGCGCGGTGATGTGCGTGAATTTGGTTATGCCGAATTGCTGACCAGCGGCAACAGTGCCCTGCTGCGCGATATTGAGGATCGTGAAGGCGGGGTGCTGGATGTATGGATGAGTCATGGCGATAAGGTTTCTGTATTGCCGCAGGGCTTCCACATTATCTGCGCCAATGATGCCACGCCGATTGCCGGCATGGCCGATGAGCAGCGGCGTTTCTATGGCCTGCAATTTCATCCGGAAGTGACGCATACGCGACAGGGAAAGGCCATTTTGTCACGCTTTGTGCATGATATTTGCGGCTGTGGACGTGAATGGACCATGCCGCATTATATTGATGAGGCGGTGGCGCATATCCGTCGTCAGGTGGGCGACGAGGATGTGATTCTGGGGCTGTCCGGTGGCGTGGATTCATCGGTGGCAGCGGCATTGCTGCATCGGGCGATTGGCGACCAGCTGACGTGCATTTTTGTTGATAACGGATTGCTGCGGTTAAATGAGGCCGAACAGGTGATGGCCACGTTTGCCGATCATCTGGGCGTACGTGTGGACCATGTCGATGCCAGCGATCGTTTTATGCAGGCATTGGCCGGCGTGTCCGATCCGGAAGCCAAGCGCAAGATTATCGGCCGTGAATTCGTGCATGTTTTCCAGGAAGAGGCGGAGAAAATGCCCAATGCCAAATGGCTGGCACAGGGCACGATTTACCCGGATGTGATTGAATCGGCCGGTTCGAAGACGAAAAAGGCGCATACGATCAAAAGCCATCACAATGTCGGAGGCCTGCCCGACACCCTGCATCTGAAACTGCTGGAGCCTTTGCGCGATCTGTTCAAGGATGAAGTGCGTGAGCTGGGCGTGGCGCTGGGCCTGCCGCCGGAGATGGTCTATCGGCATCCGTTTCCGGGGCCGGGGCTGGGGGTGCGTATTCTTGGCGAGGTGAAACGCGAATATGCCGACTTGTTGCGGCTGGCCGATGCGATTTTTATTGAGGAGTTGCGGGCTGCCGGATGGTATGCTAAAACAAGCCAGGCATTCGTCGTGTTTTTGCCGGTGAAGAGTGTGGGCGTCATGGGCGATGGCCGCACCTATGAATGGGTTGTGGCTTTGCGCGCCGTACAAACGGAAGATTTTATGACGGCGCACTGGGCCGAACTGCCGCATACGCTGCTGGCCAGGGTGTCCAATCGCATCATTAATGAAGTGCATGGCATCAATCGCGTCGTCTATGACGTATCCGGCAAGCCGCCGGCAACGATTGAATGGGAATGATGGAATAACGACAGGAGTATTTATGAAGAAAATATGGATTGCGCTGGCAGTGACCGCCTTGATGACGGCCTGCGGTGAGCAGGAGAAGCAGGCCGCGAAGACAGAAGCGGGTGCAGCACAGACCGGGCAGACCCAGCTTGCGTCTGATAATGCCAGGTTTAGTTATGCCATCGGCATGGACATCGGTCAGTCGGTCAAGAGCCTGGGCGCTGATATTGATCAGGATGCACTGACGGCCGGTATTCGCGACCGTTTGAGCGGCAATACCCTGAAGCTGACCCAGGAAGAGGCGACAAAGGTCCAGCAGGCATTCTTCAAGGCGCGTGCCGAGAAACAGGCCGCCGAGCGCAAGAAGCTGGCGGAGAAAAACAAGGTGGAAGGCGAGAAGTTTCTGGCCGAGAATGCCAAGAAAAAGGGCGTAAAGACGACAGACAGCGGCTTGCAGTATGAAGTGCTCAAGCAGGGTGATGGAGCCAAGCCCAAGGCAACGGATCAGGTGAAGGTGCATTATCGCGGAACCCTGCTTGATGGAACGGAATTTGATT
>WFNX01000091.1 GCA_015488375.1 Mariprofundaceae bacterium
CAGGGCGAACGGATGATTCAGGCCTATATGGATCGCTGGGCCTGCGAGGAGGCCTATCGTTTCACCAAGCAGGGATTTCAGGCCGAGCGCGTGCAGGCCCGGCGTTTTGCCACGCTGCAGAATTTGGTGGCTCTGGCCAGCCTTGCATGGGGATTTCTGGCTGCGTTTGAGGAGGATGCGGAGCATCTGGCCATCCGGGCCAGACGACTGAAGCCACGGAAAAGACCGGCCTTCCCCTTCTACACGCTGATCAGAGGGTGGCAGCGCCTGTTCGCTGCCGCACGTGAGGTCTTTTATCCATGGCTGCGAGCCAAACGCCCCGATGCGCCACCGCAGCTACCTCTTTTTCCACCCAATCCCAGGGCATTGTTGGCATGATCAGAAAAAAATGGGGAGACGCCAGTGTCGTTGCAGGTTGCTGTGCTGCATGCCCTGCGGCATGATTCGCGGCGGACAAGAAATTACAGGGGGCTTCATGGCAACCAAAGAAGAAAACGCAAGCGGCACGCCGGCTCTGGTTTTTGAAGGTCGCGAGCATTCGCTGGAAAGCCTGCATGAGATGCATGATATGATGCTGTTCATCCGCAGGTTTGAGGAAAAGGCAGGTCAGATGTATGGCCTGAAGAAAATCGGTGGCTTTTGTCATCTGTGTAACGGCCAGGAAGCCGTCTGTGTCGGCATGCAGCATGCGGCGCGTCCCGAAGATTATATGCTGACCAGTTATCGCGACCATGGCCATGTGCTGGCGCGCGGTTCGGACCCGACGGCGGTGATGGCCGAATTGCTGGGCCGGGCCGGCGGCATCGTCAAGGGCAAGGGCGGCTCGATGCATATGTTCGATGCCGAGCGTAATTTTGTCGGCGGCAACGGCATTGTCGGCGAGCAGGTGCCGATCGGTCTGGGGCTCGGCTTTTCTTCCTGGTATCGCGACGACGGCCGCGTCACGTTATGTATCATGGGCGACGGTGGCATCAATCAGGGTGGCGTGTACGAATCGTTTAATATGGCGGCGCTGTGGAAGCTGCCGGTCGTGTTCCTGATCGAAAACAACCAGTATGCCATGGGCACCTCGCTGGATCGCGCCTCGGCCGAGACGCATCTGTTCAAGCGTGGCATTTCGTTCAAGATTCCCGGCATGCAGATCGACGGCATGGATGTGCTGGCCGTGGAGAAGCATATGAGCGAGGCCATCGAGCATGCCCGTTCCGGGCAGGGCCCGATCCTCGTGGAAGCCATTACCTATCGCTATCGCGGCCATTCGATGTCCGATCCGGCGACTTACCGCACGCGCGAGGAAGTGGACGAATGGCGCACCGGCCGCGATCCGATCGCCCGGCTGGAAAACCAGATGATCGAGGCGGGTCTGGCCAGCGAGGACGAGTTCAAGCAGAAGGATCGCGAGATCAAGAAGCGGGTCACTGCCATTGCCAAGGAAGCCGAGGCCCAGCCGGAACCCGATCCGGCGGAAATGTGGACGGATGTTTATGCCAATCCGATTGAAGATGCATACCCCTATCCGGGCAAGGTGGGTTGAGGATGAACAAGATTACATACCGTGAAGCACTGAATCAGGCTATGTGCGAGGAGATGGAGCGCGATGCCAATGTGTTCCTGATGGGCGAGGAAGTGGCCGAATACAATGGTGCCTATAAGGTGTCGCAGGGCATGCTGGATAAATTCGGTCCCAAGCGCGTCATCGATACGCCGATTACCGAGCTGGGCTTTGCCGGTCTCGGCGTGGGCGCCGCGATGGCGGGCTTAAGGCCGATCATCGAGTTCATGACCTGGAACTTCGCCATTCTGGCCATGGACCAGATCGTCAACGCGGCCGCGAAGATGCTCTATATGTCCGGCGGCATGTACAAGGTGCCGGTCGTGTTTCGTGGTGCCGGCGGTTCGGCGGCGCGCGTTGCCGCCCAGCATTCCCAGGCGCTGGAGAACTGGATGGCCAATGTGCCCGGCCTGAAGGTGGTGATGCCGTCCAATCCGGCCGATGCCAAGGGGCTGCTGAAGGCAGCCATTCGCGATGATGATCCGGTGGTGTTCATCGAGAACGAAATCAATTACGGCGATGTGGGCGAAGTGCCGGCTGAGGAATACATCATTCCGCTGGGCAAGGCCGACATCAAGCGGCCGGGGCGCGATGTCACGCTGGTGGCCCATTCGCGCATGACCGGCTTTGCGCTGGCCGCGGCTGAAGAACTGGCCAAACAGGGCATTGATGCCGAAGTGATCGATCCCCGCACCATTCGTCCGCTGGATGAGAAAACCATTCTGCAATCGGTGGCCAAAACGAACCGCTGCGTGGTCGTGGAAGAGGGCTGGCGCTTTGCCGGCATCGGTGCCGAGATTTCCGCGCGCATTATGGAAAAGGGATTTGATGATCTCGATGCACCGGTATTGCGGGTCACCGGCAAGGATGTGCCGATGGCCTATGCGGCCAATCTGGAAGCGCTGACCTTGCCGAGCGTGGCGGAGATTGTTGAAGCAGCCCGTGTTGCCACGGGTCGCGCCTGATACGGAACAACGAGTAACGGGGTAAACCATGCCGATTGATGTTTTCATGACCCAGCTGTCGCCGACAATGACCGAGGGCAAGATCGCCCGCTGGCTGAAGAAGGAAGGGGATACGCTGGAGTCCGGTGAGATTCTGGCCGAAGTCGAGACTGACAAGGCAACGATGGAAATGGAAGTCGTTGACGAGGGCGTGCTGCATAAAATCCTGCAGCCCGAAGGCGCCGTGGTGCCGGTCGGCACGCCGATCGCCGTGATCGCCGAGGAAGGCGAGGAGGTTGCGGATGACTATCAGCCCGAGGGCGCCGCACAGGAGACGGTGAGCGAAACGCCTGTCGAAGCGGCCGCCGAGGCTGCGCCCGCTGCTGCGGCAACCCCGGCTCCGCAGGAAGCAGCGCCTGTGGCCAAACCGGGACGCATCAAGGCCAGTCCGCTGGCCAGGCGTCTGGCGAAACAGAAAGGCATCAATCTGGCGGCCATTACCGGCACGGGGCCTGGCGGACGTATCGTCAAGGCCGATATCGAAAAGGCCGTGCGTCGCGGTATTCATCTGGGCGGTACGGCGACGGCGACGGTGACCCCGCCGGTGCGTCCTCTGCCGCAGGGGCCCCTGCCCTATCATGAAGACGAGTACGAGCGTGTGGAAAACACGATGATGCGCAAGGCTATTGCGCGCCGTCTGAGCGAATCCAAGCAGCAGGTGCCGCATTTTTATCTGACCATCGATGTGGCGATGGACCGCCTGATGGATCTGCGGGCGCAACTGAACGAGGCGGCTGATGGCGCATTTCGGCTCAGCGTCAACGATTTCATCATCAAGGCCGTGGCCCGGGCGCTGAGCGATGTGCCGGCGGCCAATGCCAGCTGGATGGAAAGCCATACCCTGCAGCACAAGCATGCCCATATTTCCGTGGCCGTGGCCATCGAGGGCGGCCTGATTACGCCGGTGATTCGCTTTGCCGAACAGAAGGGCATCGTGGATATCTCCAATGAGGTCAAGGAACTGGCCGGGCGTGCCCGTGCCGGTGAACTGAAGCCGGAGGAATACAGCGGCGGCACATTCTCCATTTCCAATCTCGGCATGTATGGCATCAAGCAGTTTGCGGCCATCGTGAATCCGCCGGAAGGCGCGATTCTGGCCGTGGGCGGTACTGAGGATCGTGCCGTGGTCGAGAACGGACAGGTCGTGGTGAAGAAAATGATGAGCCTGACGCTGTCCTGCGATCATCGCGTCGTCGATGGCGCCGTGGGTGCCGAGTTCCTGGCCGCATTGAAGAAGCATCTGGAAACGCCGGCCAGCGTTTTACTCTGATACGGACGGCCTGCCAGGCAGGCCGGCAATAATAATGAGGTGAATCATGCCGATTGATGTATTTATGACCCAGCTGTCGCCAACGATGACCGAGGGCAAGATCGTGCGTTGGCTGAAGAAGGAAGGCGATACGCTGGAGTCCGGCGAAATCATGGCCGAGGTCGAGACCGACAAGGCAACGATGGAAATGGAAGTCGTGGACGAGGGCGTGCTGCACAAGATCCTGCAGCCCGAAGGGGCCGTGGTGCCGGTGGGTACGCCGATTGCCGTCATTGCCGAGGAAGATGAAGAAGTTCCGGCCGATTATATCCCGGAAGGGGTGCAGGCAGAGGCCGATGATGGCGAAGCGATGCCCGTGGCCACGCCCGAACAGGTTGTGGAGACGCTGGCGGCGGCGCAGGGCGAGCCGGATGATGACGAGGAATTGCGGCTCAAGCCCGCTGGCGTGTTCAATGCCGACGGTGAATACGATGTGGTGGTGATCGGTGCCGGCCCCGGCGGCTATGTGGCGGCGATTCGTGCCGCACAGCTTGGTCTGAAAACGGCCTGTATCGAGTCCACGCATTTAGGTGGCATCTGCCTGAACTGGGGCTGCATTCCGACCAAGGCACTGCTCAGGACGGCGGAACTGGTCAATGTGATTCGCCATCAGGGTAAGGAACTGGGGCTTGGTACCAGCGAGGTCGCACCGGATCTGGCTGCGGCAGTCAGCCGCTCGCGCAAGATTTCCGGCAAGCTGAACAAGGGCATCGGCTTCCTGTTCAAGAAGAACGGCATCACGCATATTGAAGGTGTTGCCCGCTTCGAGGCGGATAACCGGCTCATCGTCGAGCGGGACGGCGAGACGCGCGAGGTGACGGCCAAACACGTGATTGTGGCCACCGGCGCACGCGCGCGCGCTTTCCCGGGCATGGAGATTGATGAAGATGTTGTGATTACCTACAAGCAGGCCCTGGTGCCGGAGAAGACACCGCAGCAGATGGTGGTCATCGGCTCCGGTGCAATCGGTATGGAGTTTGCCTATTTCTATAACGCCATGGGTGCCGAGGTGACGGTGATTGAGGCTGCGGAGCAGATCCTGCCGCTGGAAGATCATGAGATTTCCAAGGTTGTCGAGCGCAGCTTCAAGAAGAACGGCATCCGCATCATTACCGGCGCCATGGTCAAGTCGGCCCGCAATGTCGAGGGCCGTGGCGTGGTCGAGTATGAGCGCAAGGGCAAGGTGGAAACGGTTGAGGGTGACCAGGTGCTGGTGGCCGTCGGGGTGATCGGCAATACCGACCAGATCGGGGCCGAACATACCTCGATGAAGGTGGAGCGCAATGCGATCGAGGTTGATGACTGGTACCGCACCGATCATCCGGGCATTTATGCCATCGGCGATGTGATCGGGGCGCCGGCGCTGGCGCATGTCGCTTCGCATGAAGGCATTGTCTGCGTCGAGGCGATCGCCGGCCAGCATCCGCATAAGGTGGATTATGGCAATGTGCCGGGCTGTACCTATTGCCAGCCGCAGGTCGGCTCATGCGGCAAGACCGAGCAGCAGTGCAAGGAGGAAGGCATTCCGGTCAAGATCGGCCGCATGGCCTATGCGCCCAATGGCAAGGCCATGGGCTTGGGCGAAACGGAAGGGCTGGTGAAGACGATTTTTCATGCCGAAACCGGGGAGCTGCTGGGAGCGCATATCGTTGGTGCGGAGGCCACGGAGCTGATCGTGGCATTGCAGCTTGCGCGCACGCTGGAGACCACGGAGGCGGAACTGATGCACCATATGTTCCCGCATCCGACGTTGTCCGAAATGATTCACGAATCGGTGCTCGACGCCGAAGGGAGGGCGATACACATCTGAGTTATGTGTGAGCACATCCGGGGAGAGCCATCTGGCTCTCCCCGTTGCGTTGGCGATCAGGCCAATGCCGGCAGGCAGCCCTGCCCGGGAGTTAAAGCGTCGGTGTTGTTTCGCGTTCGGCGATGATGCGTTGATGAACCGAGGTCTGCCGGGCCTCGGCTTTTGCCATGGCTTGCTGCCGCGCCTTGCGCCAGTCATAAACGATACGAAAGGCCATGACCTGTTGCACATAGCGACGGGTTTCATTGAACGGGATGGTTTCGACCCAGATCCTGGTATCCGTGGCCGGATTGCGTTCCAGCCACTGGCTGACGCGATGCGGGCCGGCATTGTAGGCAGCCGCGGCATATTCAACATGTCCGAATCGTTTAAGCATGGCGGACAGATAGGTGCTGCCCAGTCGGATATTGGTGCCGGGGTCAAATAGGTCGAATGATGTTTTCAGGCGCAGCTGTTGGGCAACCTGTCTGGCCGTGGCTGGCATCAGTTGCATCAGCCCGCGGGCGCCGGTGCGGGAAACGGCCCGTTCATTAAAGGCGGATTCCTGGCGGATGATGCTCCAGATGGTGATATCATCGAGACGGGTTTGCTGTTCGGCCTGTTTGACGCTGCTTTCAAATGCCAGCGGGAAGCGGTAATCCAGGGCGTCGAGTTGTCCCGCCTTGGCAACGGCGCGAATGGCCATGGTATGCCAGCCCCAGCTTCTGGCGATGACCGCCGCCGCCTGCCATTGTTCGCGCTGGCCATGGTTCAGGGCCAGCATCCATTCGCGGGCCGCCTTGCTGCTTTCGTGCAGCAGCCACCATTCACGGGCGCGAATCATGGCCGGATGCTCCTCCAGTTTCCGCATGGCGGATTTTTGCAGGGGCAGTTCAGTTGCGCCGAAGCGATAGGGTTGTCCGAGTTCCCGGGCGCTGAGAAAACTGTAATAGCCACGCTCATCGGCAATCGATGCCAGCAGCTGCTGCGCCTGCCCGCCTTTCCCTTGCTGTTTCAGTGCCTGTGCCCGCCAGTAAACCCAGCGTGCCTCGGATGCCTGTGCTGGCGGCATATGGGCAATGATGCGCTGTAATTCTTGCCAGTCGCCTTTAATCAGGGCCAGGCGCGCCTGCCAGGCGCGCGTTTCGTCGTTCCGGACATCCGCCGGCAGGGATGCCAGCCAGTCCAGGGCCTCGGGTTGATGCCTTTTGGCGGCACGCAAGGCAAATGCGCGCTGAAGGATGCCGCGCTGATGCGCAGAAAACAGGCCGGCCAGACGCGCCAGTTGTTGACGGGCCCGTGCCGGCTCTATGCGGGCCAGCCGGTAAAGGCCGTCTTCGGCCATCATACGGGCAATCTGGATATCGCTGATATGTTGCGGCTGCCATGTGTTGAGCGTGTCAGGATGGTTGGCGATGTTTTTCCACTGCTGGAGCCAGCCGCGTTCGTGTTCCGGCAGGGGTTTTGCCAGTTGTGTGGCCTCTTTCCATTTCCCGTTTTTGAAAACCCGGCCGATTCGTGCCCATGTTTCTTCTCGGGTGGGGTGACCAGCTTTGCGCCAGGCTCGCTCGAACGGTTGCATGGCCGGGATCAGCGAGCCGCCATCGCGCCAGTAGCGCGTGAAATCTGCGATCATCCCGGCCGTTTCCATGGTCTGCCAGCGAGCGACCAGGGCCGTCTGCGGCAGCGCGCGGGCGATTGCAGGGTGTGCCTGCAGCTGTTCACGGATGGCGCCCCATTGCTGATGTTTGGCCAGATATCTGACCCATGCCAGGCGCAGATCGCGGCTTTCCGGAATATCGGAATATTGCTGCAGCACCTGTCTGGCCTGCTGGTCCTGATCGTGGTGCTGTAATTGTCGCCGCGCCTCCCATATCTCCAGGTAGGGGTAGAGCGGATAATCTTTAAGCTTCGCTTTCAGTTGCTGATAGGTGTCTTGCCGGTCGTGCTGCAGGGCGTTCTTGGCCTGCGTGAACCATGCCCGTTGCTGTTCGGGCGATGTGTGTGCCAGTGCCTGAACGGGCATGCATAACAGGCCCAGGCAGATGAGGGACAGTTGAAGTCTGCGGGGAATCATTGCGGCATGCCTCCCTCCAATGGCGTTGAGCATAGCCATACTGCGGTTTTTCCGCCACAGATTTTTATCTGCTTCGGGATACCGGGCCATGAAAACCCTGTCGCGTCAGTTTTCGCTGCTCAGTTCAACGCCGACAATACGCGAAACACCGGGTTCGGGCATGGAGACGCCGATCAGGCGATCGGCATGTTGCATGGTGATTTTGTTGTGTGAAATGGCCAGAAACTGCACGCGATCGGAAAGTTCGCGAATCATCGCGCCGAAACGATCGACATTGGCATCATCCAGCGGAGCATCGACTTCATCAAGGACGCAGAAGGGCGCCGGTTTAATCTGAAAGATTGAAAACACCAGAGCGACAGCGGTCAGTGCCTTTTCACCGCCGGATAAGAGGCCAACATCCTGCAAGCGCTTGCCGGGTGGCTGGGCGATGACTTCCACGCCAGCCGTTAGAACATCGTCAGAATCCAGGCGCAATTCGGCCTTGCCGCCACCAAACAGGCGGGGAAAGGTCTTTTTGAAAATGCTATTGGTTTGTTCGAAAACCTCCTGAAACCGTTGCCGCATGGTGCGATCAATGCGGTTGATGGTTTCCTGTAACGTTTGCAGGCTGGATTCCAGATCGGCGGCCTGTTCAGCGAGGAAGCTTTCACGCTCGGCTGCCTGTTCAAATTCCTCGATGGCCAGCAAATTCACCGGACCGAAACGGTTCAAGCGGTCCTCCAGTTCCCGGCAGCGGTTGAAAATGGCCTCGATATCTTCTGTCTGTGCTTCGTTTTCCAGCATGGTCAGCAATTGTTCGACCGGTTGCTGACAGCGTTGAATGATTTCCTCTTCAAGATCATGCAGCCGGGTCTGTGCCTGTGCCAGTTCGACGGCAACGGCCTGTCGCTGGTCTGACAGTTGTTGTAAACGACGGCGCTGTTCCCGTTCCTGGCGTTCGCATTCGTGCAGGGCCTGCTGCAAGTCATGGCCGTTGACGCGAATATTGTTCAAGGCCTGATGCGCCTGTTCAACAGCCTGTTCGGCCTGTTGCAACTGCGTGTCGAGGGGATCGTGCCGATGTAGCTGTGCCAGCTGTTCCTCCGCCTGTTGCAGGCGCTGCCGGTCCTGTTTCTGCTGCAACTCCAGGCGTTGCTTCTCACCATGCAGCCGTTGCAGCTGACGCTGCAGGTTATCCAGCGCCTGACGGAACAGCGCCAGCGCCTGGTCCGCCTGTGCCTGTTGTTGCTGGCGTTGCGATAACTGTTGCTCGAGTTCCAGCAGGTGCTGTTGTTGCCGGGCCAGTTGTTGCCGATGCTGTTCCAGCTCCGCCGCATTCGGTTCCACATTATCGCTTTGTTGTTGCTGCCACTGTTGCAGTTCATCGGCACCGGCCTGCAGGTCGGCATGCAACTGTTGTCGGCGTTGCTGCAGCGTCGCAAGCTGTTGCTGTAAGCGCTGGATATCGGCATTGCTGCGCTGGAGTTCGCTTTCAGCCTCGACAACCTCCAGGCGCAGGCGTTCCCACAATTGTTGCTGGCTTTGCCAGTCCTGTTCGGTTTGTGCCAATGTGTGGCGCATGTCCTCCAGCGCCTGTTCAGCCTTGCGCAATTGCGACTGTTGCCGGCGCAACTGACGCTGCAAGGACAGCCGGCGGGCGGTACGGTTGCCAGCCGGAGGAATCAGCCAGCCGCCAGCTTCATAACGCCAGCCGTCACGGCTGACGCAGCAATGTGTTGCACCGGCCGCTTCCGTGATGTTTTCAAGCAGCGCAATTGCATTGAATAAATCAAATAACGGATGATTCTCCGGCATATGCATGGCGGCAGCCAGACTGTTCGCAACGGCACCGCCCGGTTGACCGGCGTATAGCGCGACAGGCGTATCTGAGAGCGAGTCCAGTATGTCCCGCCATTGCTGGTCCCCCGGCAGACGCACATCGGCGCTGCGTCCGCGTAATGCCGCAGCGACGGCGGCCTCCAGGCCTTCGGGCACATCGAGCACTTCATCCATCCAGATGCCGCCTCTGGCGCGCAACATGTGACGCAGGTCGCCCGGCACATCCTGATTTTCGGTACGCACGATGAGTTCCTGTACCATGCCGCCGAGGCCACGTGTCTGACGCTCCTGTTCAGACAGGGCGCTGGCCAGTTGCTGGCGGTGGTTGCGCAGACTTTCCACCTTTTCGCTGCTGGCGGCCAGTTGCTGTTTCAGTGTTTCCAGGTGTTGCTGCTGCTGTTGCCGGTTCTGCTCCGCCTGTTGCAGTTGCTGTTCTGTTTGTTGTTGTTCCTCGCTGTTTTGTTGCAGCTGGGCTTCGAGTTGCCGGCCGCGCTGCTCCAGGCGTGCAATGGCTGCAACGGCTTTTTCTTTTTGCTGGGCGGCAGTTTCATGGGCATGACGCAGGCGTTCAAAGACGGCCAGTAACTCGCGATGCCGTTGCTGGCCTGCGGCATAACGCGCACGGGCCTGTTCAACATCTGCATTCGCCTGTTGCTGTTGCTGTTTCAGTTCCGCGTCGTTTTGCGCTGCGATTTTTTGTTGCAAGGCCTCGATTTCCTGCTGCAGTTGCGTCAGCTGCCGGCCGCTCTCCTCAAGGCGCGTGCGGATCGATGTCCGGCGTTCCTCCAGCAAGCGCTTTTCTCCGGCCATGCGTTCGGCCTGTCGTTGCAGTTCTGCCCGCTGTTGTTCGGCGGCACGTAACTGGTCCTGAACATGCTGGGCCTGCTGTTCATGCTGCAATAACCGTTCCCTGGCCTGCAGCACGGCCTGTTCATGTTTGCCCATCTCCAGGGTATGCGTCTGCTCCTGCTGTTCCGCCTGCTGCAGGCGTGCGGCGATTTCGGCCGCATGTGCGGCACCGGCCTGATAACGGCGGCCCAGATAAATCGATTGCAACTGGCAGAATTCATCCTGCATGCTTTTGAACCGGGCGGCACGCGAAGCCTGTTGTTTCAGGCTGCGACATTGTTTGCGAACTTCCTCCAGCAGATCCTGTGCACGCTCCAGGTTTTGTCGCGTGTGGTTCATTTTGCGCTCGGTTTCACGGCGTCGGGAACGGTATTTCATCACGCCGGCCGCTTCCTCGAAGACCTGTCGGCGCTCTTCGGGCCTGGCCGTAATCATGCGGGCGATCGCGCCCTGTTCGACAATGGCATAGGCACGCGTGGATACGCCGGTATCCAGAAACAGATCAATGACATCCTTGATACGCACCATTTTGCCGTTGATGAATGCATCCGAGCCGCCTTCACGTGTCAGTCGTCGGCGAATGCGAATTTCTTCCAGTTCATGATAGGGCGAGGGGAGCTGGCCTTTGTCCACGGCAAAGGTCAGTTCGACATCGCATACCGCGACCGGCGGCCGGGTTTCCGAACCCTGAAAAATCAGGTCATCCATGACGCCGCCGCGCAAATGGCGGGCGGAATGCTCTCCCAGCACCCAGCGCAGGGCATCGACGATATTCGATTTGCCGCAGCCATTGGGGCCGACAATGGATGTGATCCCGCTGCCGATCTCGATGCGGGTCGGGTCCACAAAGGATTTGAAGCCGGCAAGTTCTATCGACTTCAGGCGCATGGGCGGGACTTCGCAAGGTGGTTCATCATCAACAGGCTTACCATACATGCTGTGAAGCTGGAGGCCACAATCATATACAGGATGATCAGCTGGGCGCTGGCGGCGGCAAATGCCGGCGCACCGGCCAGGATCATGCCGACGAATATCCCCGGCATGTGGACAAGTCCGGCGACGCGCAGGGTGTCGATGGGGGGAGTCATGGCTGCACGTAATCCATCAACGGCACGGTCGCCATCCTGCATCCGGTGATACATCAGGGAGATGGCATTCATGCCATTGGCGGCAATCATGCTGGCCAGCGGGATCAGCGTGCGCGTATCATGGGCAAAGGTGCCGCTGAGCACGAGCCAGGGCAGCGTTGCGGCGCAGGCGGCGGCAAGTCCCAGGCTGGCGGCAAGCCATGCCTGCCGTGATTGCGCATGGTGCCCGGCGGAGGTGCGGGCCGCGAGCAGGCAAAACATGCCGATGAGCATAATCTGCGCCACCGGATGGCGGAGTTCGAAGACGTAATCCAGAATCAGCGCCAGCAGCAGCAATTGAATCAGCCCGCGGCCAGAGGCCAGTAACATGGATTTGCTCAGTCCGAGCTGCTCGCGTCCTGCCCAGGCCGCGGCCCCGGCCAGTAACAGCCATGCGGCCATCAGTCTGATCAGGGTCTCTGCCTGCGCCGCATCCATGGGTCAGGCGCTACAGTCTCGAAATATCGGCCAGTTGCAGGAACTGCTGTCGCAGGCGCTGCAGCAGGGCCAGCCGGTTATGGCGTATGGCGGAGTCTTCGGTCATGACCATGACGTCATCGAAGAACTGATCCACAGGCTGACGCAGCGTGGCCAGCATTTGCAACTGTTCCGCCGGCGCTTCGGGGAAGCGGGTTTCGGTTGCCGTCAGGGCGGCAAACAGTTGTTGCTCGGCCGTTTCTGTAAGCAGTTCCTCATTGACGGAAGTTCCTGTATCCCCGGCCTTTTTCAGGATATTGGCAATGCGCTTGTTGGCGGCGACCACGGCCTGGCCGGTTTCCGATTGTCCGAAATCCGTCAGCAGGCGCGCTACGGCAAGCTGATGAAACAAAGGTGCCGGTTTCGCCGCATGCCATGCGGCATCCAGAGCCGAACGGCTAACGGCCAGTGCGGCGGCCATGCCCAGCAGGCGCTCATGAATATAGGCCAATACCTGTTCGCGCGTATGTTCACTGATGGCGATGGTGACGCGCTGTTCATTCCATTGCTTGGCGGACTCATCGAGAATTTTGCGCAGCGTCATATGTACCGGACAGGTGTCATCCGCCAGCAGGCGAATCAGACCGATGGCGGCGCGACGCAGACCGAACGGGTCGGCGCTGGCGGTTGGGATACGCCCCAGATGAAAATAACCGAGCAGCTTGTCAGCCCGTTCGGCAATGCCAATGGCGCGGCCGATGGCGCTGTCGGGCAAATGATCCTCGGCACCGACCGGCATATAATGCTGGCCGATGGCGCGCGCGACTTCGTCCGCTTCTCCGTCCATGGCGGCATAAATGCTGCCCATATATCCCTGCAGCTCCGGAAATTCACCGACCAGACCTGTGGTCAGGTCTGATTTGCACAGGTAGGCCGCGCGCTGGGCATGATTGGCATCCACGCCAAGCGCATCGGCATTATCCAGCACAAAGCCACGCAAGCGTCGTACCTGATCGCCGACCATGCCGAGACCATCCTGAAACACAATATCCGACAGCTTCTCCACACGCTGCTCCAGCGTTTGTTGCGGATCGCGTTCAAAATAGAACATGGCATCGGCCAGGCGCGCATTGACGACGCGTTCATTGCCGCGGGCCACGGTTTGCGGTTGCGTTGATTCGATATTGGCGACGGCAAAAAAGACCGGGCTGACATTGCCCTGAGCATCGCAGGCGGAAAAACAGCGTTGATGATGCTTGAGTTCGATGCGGCTGACTTCGGCCGGCAGGCGCAGGAATGTGGTGTCATAGCGGGCGCTGATGACCCGGGGCCATTCCACCAGATCGGTGACTTCATCGAGCAGTGCCTCATCTTCCACCAGCGTTACGCCGGCCTGTTCGGCCGCGGCCTGTAACTGTTCGGCAATGCGCGCCTTGCGCAACTCACGATCAGCGCAGACATATTGTTTCTCCAGCCAGGCAAAAGGATCGTGAATGTCGATATCACCGCTGCTGCCATGCACGCGATGGCCCATGGAGCGGCGGCCACTGGCAATGCCGGCATAGGAGAACGGAATGATCTCGTTGCCGAGGCAGGCGACAAGCCAGCAGATCGGACGAATAAAGGCGTCATGACGGGCTTCGCCGTCACGCCAGCGCATTTGTTTCGGGGAAGGCAGTCGGCGGATGATGTCGGGCATGGCCTCCGCGATGATTTCACTGACTGTACGTCCGCGGATCGTCCGCACGGTGCGCATGTAACGGGTTTTACCGTCTCCCTTGTCGGCCAGTTCAAAGTCTTCGACTGCGATGCCGGTTTTTCTGGCGAAACCCAGCGCGGCTTTGGTTGGTTGCCCTTCGGCATAGGCGATATGTTCGGGCGGGCCCCAAATGGTTTCCTCGCGGTCGGGTTGCATGGTCGGGCAGGCGGCGATGTGCAGCAGCAGTCGCCGCGGGGTAATCCCCGGACGCGGCGCTTCGGTTTCGATGCCGTGAGTTTGCAACAGGGTATGCACGGCTTCGGCCAGTGCCTTCCCCATGGGCGGGGCAATGCCGGCCGGGATCTCCTGACAGCCGATTTCAATCAGCAAGGGTTGTGTGCTCATTGATCCACCCCCGCATAGGCGCGTGCCACCGTACGGGCAAGCGCGCGCACACGACCGATAAAGCGCTGGCGTTCGGCCACCGAGATGGCGCCCCGCGCATCCAGAAGATTAAAGGCATGCGATGCTTTCATGACTTCCTCATAGGCCGGCAGCACGAGGCTGTGTTCCGTCAGCCGCTTGCATTCCTGTTCGGCATGGTCGAACTGTTCATGCAGCCAGCGGCTGTCCGACTGATCGAAATTGTAGGTGGAGAATTCCACTTCATTGCGGTGAAAGACTTCCCCGTAGGTGACTTTGCTGCCGTCATCGCGTTCCACCCAGATCAGGTCGAACACGTTTTCCACGCCCTGCAGGTACATGGCCAGTCGCTCCAGCCCATAGGTGATTTCACCGGGCGTGCGTGAAAGCTCGACGCTGCCGACTTGCTGGAAATAGGTGAACTGGGTGATTTCCATGCCGTTGAGCCAGACTTCCCAGCCCAGGCCCCAGGCGCCCAGCGTCGGGGACTCCCAGTCATCTTCGACAAAGCGGATATCATGGACGGCCGGATCGATGCCGATCGTGCGCAGCGAATCGAGATAGATTTCGAGGATATCCGTCGGCGCCGGTTTAAGAATAACCTGAAACTGATAGTAATGCTGCAGCCGGTTGGGATTTTCGCCGTAGCGGCCGTCGGTCGGACGGCGGCAGGGCTGGACGTAGGCGGTATGCCATTCGTTATCATCGAGCACCCGCAGAAACGTGGCCGGATGGAACGTGCCGGCCCCCATCGCGCTGTCATAGGGCTGCTGCAGGACGCAACCGTGGGCGGCCCAAAAGCGCTGTAATGTCAAAATAAGATCCTGAAAAGTCAAAGCATACTCCCCGAATTGGCGGCAAGATTAGCGCCGTTGTTGCCGCTGTGCCAGTTTCATGCCGCAGACAGATGCAATTTCACATCTTTGGCTACTGTGCTAAGTTTCGCCATCCATGATATCCGGAGCGAAAAAAAACCTGCAGGGCATTGATACCCTGTTTATCAAGACCTATGGCTGCCAGATGAACGAGTACGATTCATCGCGCATGGTCGATCTGATGCAGCAGGCATATGGCCTGCGACTTGTCGTGGCTCCGGAAGAGGCCGATGTGATTCTGATGAACACCTGCTCGGTGCGTGAAAAGGCCGAGGAAAAGGTGTATTCCGAGCTGGGGCGCTATCGCAAGCTGAAGGAAAAACGACCGGATATGATTATCGGCGTGGGTGGTTGCGTGGGGCAGCAGGAGGGCGAGCGTATTCAGCAGCGCGCACCTTATGTCGATATTGTGTTCGGGCCGCAGACCTATCACAAACTGCCGGAGATGGTGAATCGCATTCGTCGTGAACGTGTGCATCTGAGTGAAACCGATATGCCGGAAATCGAGAAGTTCGATCATCTGCCCAGGCCGCATGCCGAGGGCGTGTCCGGTTTTGTGACGATCATGGAAGGTTGCGACAAGTTTTGCACGTTCTGTGTTGTGCCCTATACACGTGGCGCCGAGATTTCGCGACCGGTGGATGATGTGCTGGCGGAATGCCGACAGTTGCTGGATGCCGGCGTTGTGGAAATCTCGTTGCTGGGACAGAACGTCAACGGTTATCGGGGTATCGGGCCGGATGGCGAGGAATGGGATTTTACGATGCTGATCTATGCCGTGGCCGGCCTGGAAGGTTTGCGCCGGCTGCGCTTTACGACCAGCCATCCGATGGAAATGACGCCTGAACTGGCCATGGCATTTGGCGAAATTCCGCAGTTAATGCCTTATCTTCATCTGCCGGTGCAGACCGGTTCGGATCGCCTGTTGCGGGCCATGCATCGCGGGCATGATCGCGACACCTATTTTCGCATTGTTGATGAATTGCGTACGCACTGCCCTGATCTGGCCTTGTCGTCTGACTTTATCGTCGGTTATCCCGGTGAAACCGACGAGGATTTCGCCCAGACCATGGATCTGGTGCGCAGGGTCGGTTTTGATTCGGCGTTTTGCTTCAAGTATTCACCGCGGCCGGGGACACCGGCGGCCAAGGCGGATGACAATGTCCCCGAAGACGTCAAGGATGAACGCCTGCAGACCTTGCTGGCCTGTATGCGTGAACAGGCGCACGCAGCCATGCAGCGGCAGGTGGGCAAGGTGCTTGATGTACTGGTCGAGAAGCCGGGCAAGCGCGAAGGCGATATGCAGGGGCGCACGCCGGATTTCAAGATTGTACACTTCCGTGGTCGGCCGCGGCAGATCGGGCAGATCATGCCCGTGCGTATTGTCGAGGCCTATGGGCAGTCGTTGCGCGGTGAGCTGATTGTTGCGGAGTAATTCCCCGGGGGCTGTTGCATGAAGGTCAGTCTGGCTCTGCCGGAGCTGGATACGGCGGCGTTGCAGCGTTTGTGCGGGGCGGATAATTATGTGCTCAGGCAGGTGGAGGATTTCTTTCAGGTGCG
>WFNX01000092.1 GCA_015488375.1 Mariprofundaceae bacterium
AGGGCAGTTTGGTAATACCAATGCCGTGTTCACCGGAAATCACGCCGCCCAGTTCAACTGCCTTGGCCATGATCTTCTCCACGACATGATGCGCCTTCTTCATCATCGCATAATCGTTGGAGTTGACCGGGATATTGGTATGCACATTGCCGTCGCCGGCATGCATATGCGTGGCGATCACAATGCGTCCGGAGAGCACCTCGCGGTGGCATGCCTGAATGCGGTGCTGCAACTCGCCATGACCGCGCAGCAGGGCCAGCAGCAGTTTTTCCACTTCCTTGCGATAGCTGATGCGCAAGGCGCCTCGCTGGATGATGCGAAAGACGCTTTCCTCCCCTGCAGGGGTCACGTCCGGCATCAGTTCGGCCAGACCTGAGGCCGGTTCATCCAGCGCTTTCAACAGGCGGCACCAGCGTTGCCGGACGCGCTCGATAATCGCCAGACACTCCTCCAGCTTGTCGCCCAGATAGGTATCATCCGCCACACCGAGCTGCGAGACCTCCAGGCGATTGCCGGAGAGCTTGGCCTGTGCCTCTTTGAGGCAGGCCTCCTGCGCCTCCAGCACTTCGATCTTGTTGGCCAGTGAATGCTGGATATTCAGGTATTCGATATAATCGTTGTATTCGCTCAGGCGATCCAGCGGAATTACCACATCCTCGTTGAGCTTGAAGGCACGGGTGTGTCTGGCAATGGCCGCCATGCGCCCGCGATCCGCCCAGAAACGTGCCCGGTCCGCGTCGCTGACCGCGACAAAGCCCTCGCCGTTACCCTGCGAGGTGATGCGGCAAATATCGGCAGCCGCCCTGGCCACGGCCTGCTCATCATCGCCGGACACATCGATCAGCAATACCACCCGCGGCCGCTCGCGACGGGTGGACTTCGAGGTATAATCAATGGCCTTGACGTATTTCTCGTCAAAATGCTCCAGCCCTTCAATATGCGCGTCCGCCATCGCATCCACATGCGCCTTGATCGACACCATGGCCTGCGTCGCATCAATCAGATCCTGACCGAAAAACTCGCAACATACCGTTCGCGTGAAGGGGAACCTGCGATGGAGCACGAAGGTCGCCTCAACAATAAAGCCGTCCGTGCCCTCTTTCTGCACGCCTGGCAGGCCGCCCATGGCCTTGCGCGTCACATCCTTGCCCAGCCCGCTTTTGCGGAACACCGAGCCCTCGATCTGCAAGATCTCCGGCTCGCCCAAGGGCCGCATTTTGCTATCCAGACGCGTCAGGCGGAAACGCGCCTGCTCCTCGTCATGAATCTTGCCCATATTATGGTCCAGCCGCTCCACGATAAGCCAGTTACCATCGGGCGTGACCATTTTCCAGCTGAGCAGATTATCGACACAGGTTCCCCAGATCACAGCATGCTTGCCGCCGGCATTCGAGGCCACATTGCCGCCGATCGTACAGGCCCACAGGCTGGTCGGATCCGTGGCGAACACATGCGGCTTTGCCGCTTCCATGACCTTGCCCGTAACCGCACCTGCACCTGCGGTAATCGTCGGCACACGACCTTTCGCACCGATATCGCGCTGTTCAACCGGGCCGATATGATCCAGTTTCTCGACATTGATCATCACCGCATCGTTGGATAAGGGCACCGAGCCGCCGCACAGGCCCGTCCCGCCACCACGCGGAATCACGGTAAGCCCGAGCTCCGCCGCCGCACGTACCAGACCCGGTATCTCCTCCGCGCGATCCGGCGTCAGCACACAGAACGGATGATGCGAACGCCAGTCCGTGGCATCAGTGGCATGATGCGTCAGCGTAAACGGATCGAAATGAATATTGTTTTTATGGGTATGCGCGGCAAATGCCTTCAGCGCCCGGGCCTGGCACGGCCCTTCCTCATCAAACCAGGCGTAGAACTCGTTAAGCAACCGACCGGTGCATGCCGCCACCTTCTTCGCCCGCGGATTGTCATGCGCACCCTCGCAGATACGCGAAAGACGATCATGATGACGCCGGCGCATACGTGCACGCCGCGCCTTGTCATGCAACAGGTCATGCTTGAGAAACACATTGCGCTCAACAACCCAGATATCACCGAGAATCTCGAACAGCATGCGCGCCGAGCGACCCGTACGCCGCTGATGACGCAGTACGTTCAGGTCATCCCAGACCTCTTCGCCAAGAAAGCGAATAACGATTTCGCGATCGGAATAGGATGTATAATTATAGGGAATTTCGCGAATATTTTCGGTCAACCGCATCTCCGTGTGCGTCAGAATGGGCCGCAGCATAATAGGCATTGAACATGAAGAAAACCTAAATGCATTGAGGTTGCCTGTATTCATGGCAGAATCAGCGCATGATTACACTTTCCCAGCGCATCCAGCAAGTTCAGCCTTCGGCCACCCTGGCCATCACGGCCA
>WFNX01000093.1 GCA_015488375.1 Mariprofundaceae bacterium
CTCATCCTGCCGTCATCTTTGCATCCTATGATTCACCCACCTGAACAATCAGGAGGTTATGATGAATCAGCAAAGCATCCGACAGGATATCGAACGCTATCAGCGCGCACTGACCAATGTTTACGGCACTGGCTACAGCAGCAAAACGCATGTCCGTCATGTGGCGGGAGATACCGTATCCATCCGTTTCCCCAAGGGTGGCAAGGTACTCATTGAACGCGAGCGACTGCATATCCTGACGCAATATCTCAATGCCCGGGCCGCATTGGAAAAAACAGCCTGAACAAGTTTCCCCTCCTCCAAAAAGCAAACAGGCGGCCATCAGGCCGCCTGTTCTGTTTTCAGTCCTGCATGATTAATGATGCAGTTTCTTTTCCACCTTTGCCAGCAAGGTCTGTGCCTCGGCCTTGCGTCCCGCATCGGCGATTTCACGGCCTGCCCGGGCCGGAGCAGCGATCGCCTTTTTAAAATATTTGGCGGCATCCGCATAACGATGCGTTTCATCCCACAGATAGGAGGCCATCCAGAAATTGGCATCCAGCCCGTCCGGTGACAATGCCAGCGCCTTGTTCAGGTGCTCCACGGCCTTATCCTCATCGCCAAAACCGATCGGCCAGCCCGGCACCTGATAGTACAGGCTGCCCAGCGTGGTATGAATGGACGTTTCCAGTTCTTTCGACGGGTGCAATTGCAGGGCTTCTTCCAGCAATGCCTTCGCTTCCTTGACCATCCCCAGAGCGCCACCCATGGCTCCGACTTCGCCTCCCAGCGTCGCCAGGGAAATCGCAGCCCATACTTTCGGTCCCGGGTCCTGCGGATTGGCTGCCGCCAGCGCCTTGGCATCTTCCGCCAGTTTCTTGAAGCCGGCAATACGTGCATCCTTGTCCGGCGTCTTGTATTTCAGCTGATCCCAGCGCTGCGCCAGTTGCAGCGTAATATCCTGCTGCTGGGCCACATTGGCAGATGCCTCTTCGCTGGCCATGGCCGGCGTGGAGATACCTCCCAGCAAACCGGCCACCATGATCATAGTCAGATACCGTTTCATACAAATCTCCTTTTTCAGTCGTTGGATTTCGCAAACTTGCGGGCAATGCGGTTCTGTGCCGCCAATGCCTTGTCAACAAGGCGCGGGAACATCACATTGATACGTACAAACAGTGATTCCGGAAAGCCGAAATAGATGTCCTTACGGTCATTATTGATCGCGGCAATAATCTTTTTAACCACATCCTCCGGCGAATCCATATTCATCTTGGTCGCCGCGCCCATGCGCATGACCTTATCATCATTCATCGGCGTTTTCACCGCCCGCGGCGCGATATAGGTCACCTTGATGCCACTGTCATGCAACTCCCGGCGCAATGCCTCGGAAAATCCGCGCAGGGCAAACTTGCTGGCCGAATAGGTCGTGAAATAGGCAAAACCGATCGAGCCGAAAATCGACCCCACATTCACAATGCGGCCAACACCCTGCCGCTGCATTGTCGGCAACAGCGCCCGCGTCAGCCACATTGGCGCCAGCACATTCACATGCATGAGCAGTTCAATACGCGCCGGATCTTCATCTTCAAAGGCCGCAAACGAATTCAGGCCGGCCAGGTTAATCAACAGATCCACCCCGCCATCCAGTGTTTCCAGTGCTTCGGCCGCCACGGCCTCACACCCCTGATATGTGGACAGGTTGCCGACAACGGCCGTGGCACCCTCCAGTTCCCCGGCCAGCGCATTTAATGCCTCTGCATTGGCATCCACCAGGATCAGCCGGGCACCACGCGCAGCCAGTTCACGCGCCAGAATTCCGCCCATACCGCCGGCAGCGCCGGTCAGAATAATCCGCTTGTTACTGACTTCCATTACTGTTCCTCCAGCGGAATCAGCGGCAGGCTGCGGAAAATATCGCCATAGAGACGATAGAACATTTTGGCCGCATGCACGACTTTGGCGCGATCCTCATCGCGATCCAGCCGGTTCATCAGGTTCTCGTAAAAATCGACATGCCCGACATCAAGCGATCCATGCGATGTCAGATAGGAAAACGCGGCCTTGGGCAACTTCAGGCTACGCTGGATATTTTCCGCCGCGTTGGTCGCCAGAGCCACACTGGTCCCTTCCAGCACCAGCACCATACCGAAAAAGCCAACGGCACCGGTACGGAATACCGTGTCATAGGCATAGGCAACCATCAGTTCCGTGGCCGGCAGCGGCGTGGCACGGCGTACGCTTTCCTTGTCACCGCCACAGGCCTCAATGTCATTAAGAATCCATTCCTGATGCCCCATTTCCTCTTCAATATATTCACCGATGGCTTCACGCAGCCACTCCAGCCGTTCGGGCAACTGACCACCCGTAGCCATCAGCAACGGTACGGTATGTTTCACATGATGATAGGCTTGGGCGAGAAATGCGAGATAACTGTCCAGCGACAACTTGCCTGCCGCACCCATCTGAATAAAAGGAATCGACAGCAATTCGTTGCGTTCCGCCTCCGTTGCTGCCAGCAATTCGTCATAAAATGCCATTCTTACTCCTTGTATAAAGCATCGATTTGTTCCCGGTAGGCCGCAGCAATTGTCATTCTGCGCGGCCTTCCCGTACCTGTCCATTGACCATTCTCGATAGAGAATGGCTCCTGTGCCATAATAACGCGCGATACTCGCGCATAATCGGGCAGACGTGCATTGGCCGCCGCAACAGCCGCTTCCACTTCAGCCTGACCCATCCCTGGCCGGGGCACAATCACGGCCACATTAAATGGTCGCGCCTCACCGAACACGCACACCTGTGCAATCGGGGCTTCTATGCCCAGTTCCCGTTCCACCCATTCCGGCGAAACATTGCGCCCGAATGCAGTGATAAAAATATGTTTCTTGCGCCCGGTCAGATGCAGGAATCCTTCATCGTCAAGATAGCCCAGATCGCCGGTCGGCCAGTAACCATCAACCAGTTCCGTCTGCTGACCGAGATAACCGTCAAACAGACTGCCGCGCACCAGAATTTCCCCGTCATCCGCGAAGGCAAGCCGCACATGCGGCAGCGGCCTTCCCACCGAGCCCGGACGATGCATACCCGGTGCATTAACCGCCACCACACTGGCGGCCTCCGACAGGCCATATCCTTCAAACACCGGCAACCCAAGCTGCTCAGCCCGCTGCAGCAAATGCAGGGATACCGGCGCACCGCCAACGGCAATATAACGCAACTGCGACGGTGCAGGCATGCCCTGTTCCACGGCAACCACCAGGGCCTGCAACATTTGCGGGATCATGATGCAGGTAGCTGCCCCGCTTTCTGTGAGCGCGGCCACAAAACGCCGCACATCCAGTCCGCTGGCGCCGGACCAGCCAACGCCTTCCAGTCCGGGTGCAATAATCGTTGCGCCGACCAGCAACGGCGCATAGATACCGCCGATATTTTCCAGCAGCGTGGCAAAAGGAAGCAGTGCCAGATGCCGGTCCTGCGCACAGGCGCCGGTTACCTCGGCCAGTGAGCCCGCCACCTGCTCCATCGCATCCAGGGACAAGCATACCCCTTTGGGATCGCCCGTCGAGCCGGAAG
>WFNX01000094.1 GCA_015488375.1 Mariprofundaceae bacterium
GATGGCTCTCCCTCCGCGAAAAAATCGCGCACGTTCAACGACTCCCCTGTGCGCAGTGTATGAATTTTGCCGCAGCCTGCAACCGCGCCAAGCGCCTGCTGCATGTCTGGCAGGTATAATGCCTCCGTCGGCGTGATGGCATTAAGAATGATGTGTGCGGGGGGCTGTCCGCCCTGTTGCAGCTTGTCCAGTGTTAACAGCATATGGTTGATGGCGCCCAGCCTGCAGCGGACAACCAGCCAGACTTCATCCGCTTGCAGCGCCTGCAGCCAGTCATAAACAAGGTAGCCGGGGGCGAGTGGCACCATCAGTCCGCCAATGCCTTCGATGAGCAGGATATCCTGCGTTTCCGCCTGTTGCCGGCACCATTGCTGCAATATTTCAGGCTTCAGTGCAGGCCGCGTTTTGTTTGCCACCAGTGCCGGTGCGCCGGCTGCGGGGAAGCGATAGCGGTTAATGTCATCTTCATGGGCAAGCTGCTGGGCTTCGAGCAGCAGGGAGAGATCATCATAACGGTTATGGGTATTGATGCCGCAGGCAACAGGCTTGATGGCCCGCGCGCGCAGGCGCTGCGCGCGTAACTGGCGGATGATGTCCAGTGTGACATAGGTTTTGCCGGCATCGGTATCGGTTGCTGTAATGAAAATGGTTCGGCTCATGCGCGACCGGCCTGAATGGGAATAACCATGTCATTGAGAAAGGCGGGGTCCTGCTTGTACCAGGCTTGTGCATACAGCGCCTCGAAGGTGGCGCGTACGCGACCGTCATCCGTGCCGTAGCGGGCGTGGTAATGTTGTTCGAGCCGGCGGATCATGCTCCTGCCGTACAGTCCCTGTGGCGGGCGCCTGATGGCGGATGCCGATGCGCCTAGCCCTTTCAGTTCGCGCATCAGAGACATGACATCGGGATAGGTCAGGGTGAACAAATCTGAATCGGTCACCGGCAATTCGACCGGCAATGCCATCAGGGCATCGCCGAGGCTCATCACATCGGCAAAGGGCAGAACGCTGGCGGCATAGGCCGGGTCGATGGCCGACAGGCTCTGGCGCAACTCGCTCAGGGTGCGACGCCCGAATGTGGAAAACAGCATCAGTCCTCCGGGGGCCAGCACGCGGCGCATCTCCTGCATCATCATGGCCGGGTCGGGCACCCATTGCATGACCAGATTGGAGCAGACAAGATCGAAGCGTTCTGCAGGGAATGGCAGCGCCATGGCATCGGCCACGGCATGGTGATGCCGTCCGTGCCATGGCAGGCGGCGCGGCTGTTGTGCGCGGGCACGGCAGACCATGCCCGGTGAAAGGTCAATGGCCGTAATGTCGGCCTGGCGGAACTTTTTACGCAGCAGGCGTGTGAAATAGCCGGTACCGCATCCGATATCCAGAATGCGTCGCGGTTCGATCCTGGTGAACTCCATGTGTGCCAGCAGGCGGTCACCGATTTCCCGCTGCAGGACAGCATGGGCATCGTAGCTGTCGCTGGCCTGGGAAAAGGCTCGTTGTACGGCTTGGGTTGTTATATGTTCAGACACCAGTCCTCCAGAGTGCGATTGAATGTATCGGTATGCGTCAGAAACGGCGCATGGCCGCAGGGATCGAATGTGTGTAATTCAGCCCGGGGAAGCTGCTGCTGTAGCCAGGAGGCTGCGGCCAGCGGAATAATGGCGTCCTGCATGCCGTGCATGATCAGCACCGGACAGCGAATGGCTGACAGTCGCGGGCGAAGATCCGTCTGTTTCAGTATTTGCAGTCCCGTGGCCAGCGCCCTGGGCGTGGGTGGTCGCCGGCGGTCAACCGATGTGCGGGCGAGATGCTGGTATTGCTGTCGCGACAGCGCATCGCCATGCAACATCAGGGCGAAAAAACGCCCCATCAGCGTGCTCGATTGTGTGGCCAGCGCCTGTTCAAAGCCGGCAAACACCTCGTCGTGGCAGGCATGCGGCCAGTCGGGGCGTCGGCAAAAACACGGGGTTGTGGCCACCAGTACCAGAGCGCGGACGCGTTCAGGTTGCTGTAATGCCAGTTGCATGGCCAGCAGGCCGCCCAGTGACCAGCCAATCAGAATGCCGGGGTTTTCCCGTGCGCAAAGGGCGTTCGTCCATTGTTCTAACGGCCGCTCGCTGCGCTGGCCGTGACCGGGGAGATTGATGAATTCGGCCGCGGGGAAGGCATCCATCTGCTGATGCCAGATTTGCCGGGACTGGCCCCAGCCATGCACGAACAGCCAGGATTTCATATGCACAGAACCTGACGCAAGGCGTCGGCCAGTTGCAGGATGTGGGTTTCCTGATGGGCCGCCGACAGGGTGATGCGCAGCCGGGCGGTGCCTTCGGGTACCGTTGGTGGGCGAATGGCAGGCACGAACAGGCCGGCTTCACGCAGGCGGGCGGAAGCCTCCAGCGCATGTTCGTCGCGGCCCAGAATGAGCGGCTGGATGGCCGTTTGCGAAGGCAGCAGCGGGAGTCCGTCGCAAGCCTGACGGAACAGGCGGATATGCCGTTGTAATTTTGCCGTCAGATCGCCCTGTCGGATCAGTATCAGCGCAGCCTGCATGGCATGTGCCATGGCGGCAGGCATGGCCGTGGAATAGATCATCGTGCGCAGGCGCTGGCGCAGACCGTTGATCAGCGGTTCAGTGCCGAGGATAAAGGCGCCATAGCCCCCGAATGCCTTGCCGAAAGTGCCGACTTCTACCAGCCGTTCATGGCCGGCAATGCCATGGCCGGCGGTCAGTCCGCGCGGATCGGAAAGGGTGCCGATGCCATGGGCATCATCGATAATCAGCAGGGCATCGAAATGCTCGGCCAGCGAGATCAGCCCGGCAGCATCGGCCTGATCGCCATCCATGCTGAAAACGCCATCGGAAACAATCAGTTTGCGGTGAGCGTGATCCCGTTGCAGTTGTTGCTGCAGGGCGGTCATGTCTCGGTGCGGGAAGCGCCTGACTTTACTGCCGGAGAGACGTGCGCCATCCACCAGCGAGGCATGGTTCAGCCGATCGGCATGAATGGAACTGTGGCGATCGGCCAGGGCCGGCAGCAGGCCGATATTGGCCAGCATGCCGGAGCCGACCAGCAGGCAGGCTTCATAGCCTTTCCAGGCGGCCAGTTGCTGTTCAAGCTGATGGAACAACGGATCGTCGCCGCTGACCAGTCGCGAAGCTCCGCTGCCCAGGCCCTGCTGTTGCAGGACTTCGGCGGCCGCCTGACGGATATCGGCATGCTGGCTCAGGCCGAGATAATCATTGGTGGCAAAATTGATGAGCGACCGGCCCTGACAGGTGATGTTTACGCCATGACGCGAGGAGGCAGGAAACGTGCGCTGTCTGTGGGCGGGAGGGATTGAAAACCAGTTGCGGCTGTCAGGCATGTCGTGCATGCTGGTTGGCATGCGGCATCTGTCAACGTTATGCGCAGCCGGGGTTAACCGGTTGCGGTATTTTCTGTTTCCTCCGGCATGTCCGTTTTGTCAGCGACCCCTGCCGGAACAGGGAGGCTGTTGTGTCTGCTGTCATGAGCAGATCCATCCCTGGCCGCAGGAGCATTGCCAGCAATGCGGGATTCCGTTGCCTTCCGGTATGGCGCCGGGGCCGTGCGGGCGATGTCTGCGGCGCAGGCTGCCGATGCAATGCAGTGAAAGCCTGTTTGTTTACAGCGGCCCGGTGCGCCAGGCCGTGTTGCAGTGGAAATTGCAGGGTCGCGACCATGCGGTGCGCTGGTTGTTGGCGGTTGCCCGTGCGCGGATTCAGGGCATCATTGCGCCGGCTGATCTGCTGTTGTCGGTACCGATGCCGATCGGGCGCATGCGCAGCAGCGGCCAGCATCATGCGGCCAGCCTGGCTCGCTGGCTGGCAGAGATCAGCGGTGCGGCCTGGGACTGGCGTGTGTTGCGTCGTCGGGGCTCCCAGCCGCGGCAGTCGGCGCTGTCCGGCATCGAACGGCGACGTAATCTGCGTAAGGCTTTTGCCGTGGATGCCGACTACTGGGCGTCGGCAGGTTATCAGGCAAAGCGCATATGGCTGGTGGATGATATTCAGACCACAGGCGCCACGGTATATCATGCGGCCCGGGCGTTGCAGCGATTGCAGCGGCCGGTTTGCACCCTGACGCTGGCGCGCACACCCGATGGAGGTTCATACGATTGAAGCATAAAATTGAAGTCTATTCCGGCAATTTCTGTCCGTACTGCGTGCGCGCGAAACTGTTGCTGAAAAAACGCGGCCTGACCTTTGTCGAATACGACGTTCAGCGAGAGCCTGAGCGACGCGAGGAAATGCTGCGTCGCAGTCATGGTGCCAGAACGATACCGCAAATCTTTATCAATGGCCGGCATGTCGGTGGTTGTGATGAGCTGTATGCGCTGGAGCGTGCCGGCAAGCTGGATGACTGGTTACAGTCCGGTTCGCACTAGGGCTTGTTGACACTGATTTCATTGCTGGCGACTGCGGATGCGCCGCCGGGGCTGTCAGACCTGCTCATTGAGCCAGCCGGCCAGCCGGGCCCAGGCAGCATAATCCAGTTGTTCCGGCCGTAGCCGGGGGGAAATGCCGAGGTTTTGCCACTGTGCGGCATCAAGCTGCTGCCTGAAATTGTTGCCGATGGTTTTGCGTCGATGCAGGAAACCATGCCGCACTGTTTTTTGTAATGCCCGGTATGGGCAGGGCGCGGGATGCCGGTGCGGGGTCAGCAGTACGACTGCTGAATGCACTTTCGGTGGCGGTGAAAAGGCGCCGGGTGCCAGGGTGAGCAGCATGGATGGCTCATAATGGTGACGCACGAGGACGGATAGGCCGCCATAAACCTTGCTGCCGGGCGCGGCACAAATGCGTTGGGCCACTTCCTTCTGGTACATCAGTACCATGCCGCCACTGAGTTCAAGGCCGGCCAGCAGGGCGGTCAGGGGGCCGCTGATGTTATAGGGCAGGTTGCCGGCAATCCATTGTGGCTGAAATTCTGCGACGGCCTGTGGCAGAATCTGCATGACATCATCATGAAAAACAGACAATGGTGCGCCCGCCAGCGTGTTGGCCCGCCATTGCGAGGCGAAGCGATCATCCTTTTCAATCACCGCCAAGGCTCCGGCCCGTGCCAGCAGGGGGCGGGTCAGGGCGCCAGGGCCGGGGCCGATTTCAAGGATACGCGCGCCTTCCGGGATGATGCCGACAATGCGATCGATGGCATGGCGATCATGCAGAAAATGCTGGCCCAGAGCCTTTTTTGCGGGGGTGTCGGAATGTTTCATGTCGCAGCAAGCCTAGCGCAGGAATGCGGCCAGAGGAAAAGGCGGGATTTCTCCTTGCCTTATCATGGTTTTTTTCTACACTTCCGCCCCCATTTGCAATGGGTCTTCAGGAGGTCATCATGAGTAGCGGGGATAAGCGTTGTCTGGTGGCAGGCAACTGGAAAATGAATGGCTTGCTTGATGAGGCCATGGCGTATGTCGAGCAACTGGGCGAAAACCCCGCGCCGGAACTGGTGGAAGTGGCGATCATGCCGCCGTTTACCTTGTTGCATCCGATGAGTCGCCCGCTGAGTGAAAAGGGCGTGCGCCTGGGGGCGCAGAGCGTCTATTTTGAAGAGAAGGGAGCTTTTACCGGTTCCATTGCGCCGATGATGTTGCGCGATGCAGGCTGCCATTATGTGATTCTCGGCCATTCCGAGCGGCGTGATATTATCCATGAGGATAATGCACTGATTCTGAAGAAGCTGGAGGCTTCCTGGAAGGCCGGGCTGGAGCCGATCCTGTGTATCGGCGAGCATCTGAATGAGCGCGAGGCCGGGAAGACCAACGATGTGCTGCGCGAACAGCTTTCCATTCTTGAAGGCGTGGAAGGGGACAGGGCACTGACCGTGGCTTATGAGCCGGTATGGGCCATCGGAACCGGTGTGACGGCGACGCCGGAACAGGTCGTGGAAACGCATGCGTTTGTGCATGAGGAACTGGCACGTCTGGGTCGCGATTGTCGTGTGCTGTATGGCGGCAGTGTGAATCCGGGTAATGCCGAGGCATTGATGGCCTGTGATGGTGTGGATGGCGCGCTGGTTGGCGGTGCCAGCCTGAAGGCGGATTCATTTATGCAGATTATCGAAGCGGCTGCCCGCGCAGTTGGCTGAGGAGTAGAGAGTTTATGACAACAGTTCTTGTAATTGTGCACGTGATTGTCGCGTTGCTGCTCATCGGGGTGGTTCTGATCCAGAAGGGTCAGGGCGCTGAAATGGGCGTATCGTTTGGTGGCGGCGGCGCGCAGACGCTGTTTGGCAGCCGGGGGTCCGGATCGTTTCTGGGCAAGGTGACCGGAGGTCTGGCTGCGGCATTCATGCTGACGAGCCTGACGCTGGCATTTTTCTCCCAGCAGCAGGCCGGTTCCCTGGTTGAGCGGGCGGTGGTAGATCAGCAGGCTCCTGCATCGCAGCAGGAGAACAAGGCTGCCGCACCGGATGCCGGCTTTGATCCGTCCAAGTTGAAGAGTGATGCGCCGGCGGATACATTGCCGCCTGCGGAATAAACAACCTGTTTTCGGCCTGCGGGCCGGATATGCCGAAGTGGTGGAATTGGTAGACACGCCATCTTGAGGGGGTGGTGGGCTTCGCCCGTGCTGGTTCGACTCCAGTCTTCGGCACCATTAGAGAATCCAAGGGGATTCAGAGAAAGCCTGTAAGCCTTGTGCTTGCAGGCTTTTTTCTTGACCTTTCATTTTTCTTCGTCCTATACTGTTTCAAGAGATACCAACAAATTAATGGTATTTCTGTTGGTATATTTGTTTGACTCCAATTTGCGGCCGCAAAAATACCAACAAGCAGGAGGTGTTTATGCCGCTGTCCGATGCAAAAGTGAAAGCAGCAAAGCTTCCGGAAGGCAAGAAACAGCTTAAATTGTCCGATGGCGGTGGCC
>WFNX01000095.1 GCA_015488375.1 Mariprofundaceae bacterium
GAAGAAACCATCCTGCGGATTCGCGACAATTTTTCCGGCCTGCTGGTTATCGATGAAGCCTATGCGCCGTTTGCCGAACGCAACCACACCAGCCTGGCCAGTTCGCATGTCGCCATTCTGAAGACCTTTTCCAAGCTGGGCTGGGCCGGCCTCAGGCTGGGCTACCTGATCGCAGACTCGGCGCTGATCGAGCAACTGAACAAGATACGCCTGCCCTACAACATCAATATGCTGACGCAGACAGCGGTCGAAGTGTTATTCGATCATTTCGATGTATTCGAACAGCAGGCCGCCGCGATTCGTGCAGAACGCGAGCGCATGACCGCGGCTCTCGGCGCCATGGATGGCATCGAAGTTTTCCCTTCCCAGGCCAATTTCATCACCCTGCGGGTGGCCGATGCCGGAGCGATATTCGAGCAATTGCTTGCCAGAAGAATCCTGATCAAGAAACTGGGCGGCAGCCCGCTGCTGCACAACTGCCTGCGCATTACCATTGGCACGGCAGAAGAAAATACGCAGTTGCTACAGGCACTGAAGGAGATATGCGCATGAGCAGAATGGCCAGTATTGAACGCAAGACCAGGGAAACCGATATTCGGCTGAAACTGAATCTGGACGGCAGCGGCATTGCCGATCTCGATTCGGGCATCCCGTTTCTCGATCATATGCTCGAACAGATTGCACGTCACGGCCTGGTGGACCTGCATGTTCAGGCCCGTGGCGATCTGGAGATCGATGGCCACCATACTGTCGAGGATATTGGCATCTGTCTCGGTGAAGTCCTGCGCGATGCGCTGGGAGACAAGGCCGGCATCGTGCGCTATGGCCATGCCTATGTGCCGCTGGATGAGGCGCTGTCACGCGTCGTGCTGGACTTGTCCGGCCGTCCGGGCCTTGAATACCATGTCGATTTTCCCAAGGAACATGTGGGCACGTTCGACGTCGATCTGTTCCGTGAGTTTTTTCAGGCCGTGTGCAACCATGCACGTATCACGCTGCATATCGATTGCCTGCGCGGTGCCAACAACCATCATATTATCGAAACCGTGTTCAAGGCGTTCGGCCGCGCCCTGCGCATGGCGATTGAGGCCGATCCGCGCCAGCACGGTATCCCCAGCACCAAAGGCGCACTGTAGGCGGAGCATCGAACATGATCGGACTGATTGATTACGGCATGGGCAATATGCATTCCATCGCCAAGGCGCTGGAACATGCCGGCGGTGATGTGCAATGGGTCAAAACCCCCCGACAGCTGCAGCAGGTGGAACGCATCGTGCTGCCCGGCGTCGGCGCATTCCGCGATTGCATCCATACGCTGCACGAACGCGGGCTGGCTCAGGCCCTGATCGACAAAGTCCATGATGGCGCGCCGTTCCTCGGCATTTGTCTGGGCATGCAGGTACTGATGGATGTCTCTCATGAATTCGGCGAACATCAGGGGCTGGGGCTGATCCCCGGTCAGGTTAAACCGTTTCCGGCCTCACATCCTGAACGGGGCTATAAAATCCCGCACATGGGCTGGAACGATGTAATACTTCCTGCCGATGGCGAACCGCACCCGGTGCTGGCCCCGCTGCGCGAGCGTCAGGTCTATTATGTGCATTCCTACTATTGCGCACCGCAGCAGGAAGCGCACCTGCTGGCCGCCTGTTCCTATGGTGATCATCGCTTTGCCGCGGCCATCGGCCGCGACAATATCGTCGCCGTGCAGTTTCATCCGGAGAAATCCCAGCGTGCCGGCCTGGCCATGCTCAACGCCTTTATTGAATGGAACCCATTATGACATCCCGATTTGAACTCATTCCCGCCATCGATCTGAAAGCAGGCCATTGCGTACGCCTCAAGCAGGGGCGTATGGATGAAGCCACCGATTATGGTGATGATCCGGCAGCCATGGCCCGTCACTGGCAAAACCTTGGCGCCCGGCGACTGCATGTCGTGGATCTTGACGGCGCCTTTGCCGGCAAGCCGGCCAATCAGGAAGCCATCCGCGCCATCTGCGAGGCCCTGGACATCCCGGTGCAGCTTGGCGGCGGTCTGCGCGATCTGTCGATGATCGAAGGCATGCTCGAGCTCGGCATCGACCGCGTCATTCTCGGCTCCATTGCCATCGCCGAACCGGAACTGGTGCGCGAAGCCTGCCGTGCCTTCCCCGGTCGTATCTGCGTCGGCATTGATGCCAAACACGGCATGGTCGCCGTGCATGGCTGGGATGATGTCACCGATGTGCGTGCCGAAGCGCTGGCCAGGCAATTCGAGGATGACGGCGTCGCCGCCATTATCTATACCGATATCGCCCGCGACGGCATGCTCTCCGGACCCAATATCGAGGAAACGGTCCGGCTGGCATCCGGCATTTCCATCCCGGTCATCGTATCCGGCGGCATTGCCGGCATCGATGATGTGCGCGCCTGTGCGACACATGCGGCCGACGGCATCTGCGGCGCGATTACCGGCCGTGCCATCTACGAGGGCACGCTGGACTTTGCCGCCGCCATGCGGGAGCTCGGCTGATGCTGTCCAAGCGCATCATCCCCTGCCTGGACATCGCTCATGGGCGCGTCGTCAAGGGCGTGCAGTTTGTCGATATTGTTGATGCCGGCGACCCGGTTGAAGCGGCCATCAAATATGATGAACAGGGAGCCGATGAACTGACGTTTCTCGATATCCGTGCCAGCCACGAGAACCGGGACACGCTGTATCATATGGTCACCGATGTGGCGGAAAACGTGTTCATGCCGCTGACCGTCGGCGGCGGGGTCAAGGCGCTGGCCGACATCGAAAACCTGTTGCATGCCGGTGCCGACAAGGTGTCCATCAATACGGCGGCCATCGTCAACCCGCAACTGGTGCGTGACGCCGCCGAACGCTTCGGCTCCTCAACGATCGTCGTCGCCGTCGATGCCAAACGGGTCGGGGAACAGCGCTGGGAATGCTTCACGCATGGTGGCCGCAAGCCTACCGGCATCGATGCCGTGGACTGGGCCAGGCGCATGTCCGACTATGGTGCCGGTGAAATCCTGCTGACCAGCATGGATGCCGACGGTACACGCAACGGCTATGATCTCGCACTCACGCGCACGGTAGCCGAACATATCACGGCCAACGTCATTGCCTCCGGCGGTGTCGGCACGCTGGAGCATCTGGCCGAAGGACTCAGCGAAGGCAAGGCCGATGCGGTGCTGGCCGCCTCGATCTTCCATTTCGGGGAATTCACCATCGGCGAGGCCAAGGCATACCTTGCCGAACGCGGCATCCCGGTGCGCATCCGCTAGCCTATGGAGTGGGCCCAGCAATTTGTCGAACAATACGGTTACTGGGCCGTATTCCTGTGGACGCTGATTGAAGGGGAAACCGTGTTCATCGCCGCCGCCGCCCTGACGGCAACCGGCATGATGCAGCCATGGAAGGTCATTGTGATCGCGGCCAGCGGCGCCTTTATCGGACACCTGATCTTTTTCGCCCTGGGCCGCTGGAAGGGCATGCAGATCATCGAGGCCATTCCCTCCCTGCGCCGTCATTATCCCAAGGCCAACCTTATCCTGGACAAATACGCCCACTGGTCGATTTTTATTTTTCAGTACCTCTACGGCACACGCATGGTGGCGGCCATCCTGTTCGGCTGTTCCAGCCTTGAATTCTGGCGCTTCTTTCTGTTGCAGATCGTCAACTGCATCAGCTGGTCCCTGATTATCTATACCGTCGGCCGCCTGCTGGGCCTTGCCGGCATGGCCATAGTCGAACATTTCGGCATTTACGGCCTGCTGACCGTGCTGACCATCGCCGCCATTGCCGGCGGCTGGACCTACTGGCGTTACGGTCACCGCCATGTGCGCAATCATTTTCAGCAGAACAACGACGATCATCCGCCTCGGGACTGACCAGGGCCTGCTCACGCCTGTATATTCTGCGCAATAAGCCGAACCGCCAGCGGAGGTTCAGGCCACGATACGACCAGAAGCCCTGCTGCGGAATGGCGCATACAACAGGCGCGCAAAACATCCTTCCCAAGTTTTCCGCCTTGCATTAGACTTATAGCAGGAGGCAATGTCGCAATGAACATTCGTCCTGCTGCCGTTGCCGGGCTGTTTTATCCGGCCCTTGCCCATGAGCTGACCGCCATGCTTGCCGGCTGGCTGGATACCATTGCCGCATCGCCCCCCTGCCCCGAGGCGCTGATCGTGCCGCATGCCGGCTATGTCTATTCCGGCCCGACCGCGGCACATGGCTTTGCCTGCCTGCGTGACAGCGAGATCGAGCATGTCGTGCTGTTCGGTCCGGCCCATCGCCTTGCCTTTGCCGGCATGGCCGTGCCGGAATGCGAGGCATTCGCCACTCCATTGGGTACGGTGCCATTAAACCGCGACGGCATGGCAGAAGCGCTGAAGCATCCGGCCGTCTGCCGGCTGGATGCGGCGCATGCCATGGAGCATTCGCTGGAAGTGCAATTACCGTTCCTGCAATACATCCTGCCAGAGTTCAGTCTGACCCCCATCGTCATCGGCCAGATCGATGATGCGCCCGTGGCCGAACTCATGCAGCGGCTGTGGGGCGATGAACGCACGCTGATGCTGATCAGTTCCGATCTGTCGCATTATCATCCCTATGCGGAAGCACGCAGGCTGGATGAGCAGACGATTGCGCGCATTCTGTCCCTGGATGCCCCCATCGATCACGCCCAGGCCTGTGGCGCGACAGGCATTAACGGCCTGCTGCGGCTCGCCAGGCACAACCGACTACAACCGCGCCTGCTCGACTACCGCAATTCCGGCGATATGGCCGGCGACCGACAACAGGTGGTCGGCTATACCGCCATCGCCTTTGATGCAACGGAGCAACATCATGCGGACTGAGCAGGGTAAAACGCTCGTCGCCATTGCCAGGACGGCCATCGCCGAAAAACTCGGGCTGGCGAGCACGCCGGTCGCGATGCGGGACTGGCTGAAACAGCCCGCCGCCACGTTCGTCACCCTGCACAGGCAGGGGCAGTTGCGTGGCTGCATCGGTACGCTGGAGGCATACCGTCCCTTACATGAGGATGTGTATCATAATGCCCTGGCCGCCGCCTTCCATGACCCGCGCTTTCCGCCGCTCACAGCCGATGAATGGCCACTGCTCGACATCGAGGTATCGCGCCTCGGCACCCCCACGCTGCTCGCCGCGACCAGCGAGCAGCAGGCCATGGACATGCTGGTGCCGCATCGTGATGGCGTCATCCTGTCCTGTGCCGGTCGGCGGGCAACATTTCTGCCACAGGTCTGGCAGCAACTGCCCGATCCCCGGGAATTTCTGACCCAGCTGAAGCTGAAGGCCGGACTGCCGGCGGACTTCTGGCGCGATGACCTCGTCCTGGCCACCTATCAGGTCGAGCATTTCAGTGAACCGGCCGAGGTGAGGCCATGACAACGCCATCCCTGCCCAACGATATCCCCGCCCGCTACTGGCATCGCCTCGATGACGGGCGCATCCAGTGCGACCTGTGCCCGCGTGACTGCAAACTGCATGAAGGGCAGCGCGGTCTATGTTTCGTCCGTCAGCGTAAGGGCGAACGCATGGTGCTGACCACCTATGGCCGCTCCTCCGGCTTCTGCATCGACCCCATCGAGAAGAAACCGCTGAACCACTTCTATCCCGGTTCCAGCGTCCTCTCCTTCGGCACGGCCGGCTGTAATCTGTCCTGCCGCTATTGCCAGAACTGGGATATTTCCAAGTCCCGCGAATTCGACCGCCTGTGCGACAGTGCATCACCGGCTGTCATCGCCGAAACCGCCAGGGCATACGGCAGCAACAGCGTGGCTTTCACCTATAACGATCCGGTGATTTTTCTCGAATATGCCGTGGACACGGCCAAAGCCTGTCGCCGCGTCGGCATTCATCCCGTGGCCGTCACGGCCGGATACATCCATAAGGAAGCCGCAGACGAGTTCTTCGCCCATATGGATGCCGTCAATGTCGATCTGAAGGCATTCAGCGAAGACTTTTATCACCGTTTGTGCGTCGGCCACCTGCAACCGGTGCTCGACACACTGGTCCATATCCATGCGCACACGGACTGCTGGCTGGAAATCACCACCCTCTTAATCCCCGGCCATAACGATGACATGGAGGAAATCCGACGCATGTGTCAGTGGATACTCGATCACCTCGGTGCAGATGTTCCGCTGCATTTCACGGCCTTTCACCCGGACTGGAAGATGCGTGACACGCCGGCCACGCCCGCCGCCACCCTGCGTCAGGCGCGGGCTGTTGCCATGCAGCTCGGCCTGCATTACGTCTATACCGGCAACGTGCACGACAGCGAAGGCGGCAGCACCTTATGCCCGGGATGCGGCCGCGCCCTGATCGTGCGCGACTGGTACCAGATCCTGCACTGTGAACTGGATGCCAGCGGGCGCTGCCCGCATTGCCGGCATGCGATTGCCGGTCACTTTGACACGATGAAACAGAGCTTCGGCAACCGGCGCATTCCGGTCCGCCTGCATGAGGCATAGACCCGGGTCATGGCGCAAAGAACTGCTTCCCATTTTCCCGTAATTGGTCTATAAATTGTTATTGGGCCTTGCCGTGGCTCAAGGTTAATAATCTGGAGGGCTCTATGAATCTGAAAAAACATATTACTTGTGCGATCTATGCATCCGCCCTGGCCTTTGCCGGCATAACGGCAGTGCAGTCAGCAACGGCGGCTGAAGAAGTCAGCAGTGCCGGCACCAAGGTGGGCGTTCTGACATGCCAGCAGGTGAAAGGCTCAACGGTGAACCTGCTGATCCACTCAACGGCCAAACTCAAATGTACCTTTGACTCAACCGCCGGTGGCAGCCAGGAACATTACAAGGGTGAAACCGGTGTCGGCCTCGGCATCGACCTGAATTTCAAAAAGGATGAAACGCTGGTATTCGCCGTATTCTCCGCTGATTTCAAACCGGGAACCAATCAGCTGGCCGGTAAATATGGCGGTGTTGGCGCATCGGCTGCCGTTGGCGTTGGTGCCGGCGCACATGTCCTGGTCGGTGGCAACAATCGTAGCATCTCACTGCAGCCGGTACTTAGCGGCAGTACGGGTGTCGGCGCTGCAGCAGGCATTACCTACCTGTATCTGGAAGCGGATAAATAATCCCGCGCTGCAAGGATGAAAAGAGGGGATGGCAAGCCGTCCCCTTTTTATTTCTCCTTGCCTGTTACATCGGCATACAGCGACTCAATAATCTCGGCATAGCGCTCGGCAATCTTTCGCCGCTTCAGCTTCAGCGTCGGCGTTACCAGACCATTCTGTTGCGTCCATTCCTCATCGACAAAGGCGAAGCGATGTACCTGCATATAGCTGGCCAGATCGTGTTCATCCCATTGCAGACGCTGACGGAACCAGCGTAAGAAACGTTGGTCATGCGACCAGTCATGTGGCAGAGCGCAGCGCATTTCCCTGCGCCATGCAGCACGCAGACCCTCCATATCCGGCACGATCAGCGCACTGACATAGGGACGGTTCTCGGCAATCACCATGGCCTGCAAAATCACCGGGTCCTGTACCAGATGCTGTTCCACAACTGCCGGCGGCACATTCTCGCCGTTATTGAGCACCATGATCTCTTTCTTGCGATCCACAATGCGTACAAACCCGTCCTCATCGATATCGACAATATCTCCGGTATGCAGCCAGCCATCATCATCCAGAATGGCGGCCGTAGCCTCCGGCTGCTTCCAGTAGCCCTGCATGACCATCGGCCCGCGTACCAGCAATTCACCATCCCCGGCCTGTTTTAATTCGACGCCGGGCAATGCCGGCCCCACGGTTTCAGGCTTGATATGCGACTGACGATTCACAGTCAGCACCGGCGAGGTTTCCGTCAGGCCATAGCCCGGCAACACGATCAGATCCGAAGCCAGCAAAAAACGGGCAATATCCGGATGCAGGGCGGCACCACCGGAGATAAACCCGCGCAGCCTTCCCCCCATTTTTTCGCGCAGCCTGGCATGTACCAGTGCATCCAGCAGCAGCCAGAGCATGGCTCTCAGGCCGCGCAGATCCGCACCCTGCTGGCGCAAGGCAAAGCGCTCCGCACCGAGGCGCTGCGCCGCTCGAAACAGCCACCGCTTGGGCGCAGGTGCAGCTTCGACCCTGGCCATGACACCCGCATAAATCTTTTCGTACAGGCGCGGCACGGAAATCATAATCGTCGGCTGAACTTCCGGCATATCGCGCAGCAGCGTCGTCACATCCTCGGCATAGGCGATCTCCGCTCCGCTGGCCGTGGGCAGAAAATGGCCGACGGTGCGCTCAAAGGCATGCGAGAGAGGCAGGAATGACAAAAACACATCGTCAGGGAATACCGGCACACCACCGAGACCGGCCGCCACGTCACTGAGCACATTGCCATGACTGAGCATCACCCCCTTGGGATGTCCTGTCGTGCCCGAAGTGTAAATCAGGGTTGCCAGATCATCCCGTGTCGGACACGGCGCCTGCAAGCGCCCTTCCCATTGCTCATCGGCAGCGATTCCGGCCAGGCTTTCCCCGTCGCCGCGAAACGGCACAAACCGGCGATCATACTGCTCCAGCTTCTGTGCCTGCTCCCCCTCCTCAACAAAAATCAGCGCGACCTCCGCATCATCGAACACATAATGCACCGCCTCTGCAGGATCGGTAAAATATGCCGGCACGGTGACCGCGCCCAGGCGCAGAATGGCAAAATCGGCAATAAACCATTCCGGGCAGTTATGGCCGAGAATGCCCACCCGGTCTCCCGGCCGGATCCCCTGGGCTTCCAGCCACGCCGCAAGCCGCAGAACCGCCTGTACCACCCGTGCGCGCGTCCATTGTTTCCACGAGCCATCGGCCTGTCGGAAGCGCAGTAACGGCTTGTCCATCCATTCCGATGGCGCATGCAACAATAAATCCGGCAGCGAAGCCGCATCATGCGCACGCTTAAGCCCCGGGCACGGATTCACCTCAGGCGAAGTCATCGAGTACCTCCAGGTTTGCCGGCGGCGTCAGGCCGAGACGCTCGATGTGCTGCCGCAATGCATCGCGGGGACGATGCGCAAATTCTCGCAACAGCCCACCCCGGAACGGCGGAAAACCGACGCCATAAATAAAGGCCGCATCCAGATGCCGGGCATCCTGCACGATGCTTTCGTGCAAACAGGCCAGCGCCTCCACCAGCATCGGCAACAGACAATAATCGACAATATCCTGATCCGGCCATGCACCATCGGGATGCGTGCTGATATCGGCATCACTCTCCCTGTCTGCCGATGACAGTTTCAGATACTGCCCCAGCTTCGAATTCAGTTGCTGCTGTTTGCCACCACGGTAAATGAAAAAACCGCTGCCGCTCTTGGCTCCCAACAGGCCATCTTTCACCATCTGCGCCAGCCATGCGGGCATCGAGAAACGTGCGCCGAACGCATCAGCCAGATGCGTGCCGACATGCAGGCAGATATCCAGCCCGACCCGGTCGGCCAGTTCCATCGCGCCCATCGGCATACCGAAATGCTTCAGGGCCCCATCGACATGCTCCGGCTTCTGGCCCTGCTCGATCAGCTGCAAGGCCGCCACCATAAACGGCATCAGGCAACGGTTGACCAGAAAGCCCGGCTTATCCTTCACGACCAGCGGGTACTTGCCCCATGCAGCCGCCAGTGCGGCGGTCTGATCCACGGCCTCGGGCGCCGTTTTTTCTCCGGCCACAACCTCCACCAGCGGCATTTTCGGAGCAGGGTTGAAAAAGTGCATCCCGGCAATGCGTTCGGGATGCGCCGCACCCTCCTGCATGGCCGTCACCGACAGCGATGAGGTATTGCTCAGCAGCAGACACTGCGCCGATACGCGCGCCTCCACCTCCTGCCAAAGGGCGCGCTTGATGTCGATATCTTCCAGCACGGCCTCGATGACCACATCGCTCTGCGCCAGTCCGCTATGATCCAGCACCGGCCGGATGCGCTGCAGGCGACGGGCATCCCGACGCGCCAGTGCCCCCAGCGACTTCATGCCGCGCGCCAGCGACTCGGCCGCCACGTCGTGCAAATCAACATCGGTGGTTTTCGCCGCGACCCAGGCAATCCCCGAGCCCATCACGCCGGCGCCATAGACCGATGTCTGCCGAAAACGACTGACGGCCTCGCGCCCGCGCCTGACCGCCTCCTGCTTTTTCAGGGCATTGCCCAGATGGAACACCCGGATCAGGTTCTTGCAACAAGGCGTGACGGCCAGCCGGCCCAGCGATGCGGCTTCACGCGCATAGGCAATGCCATCGCTTAGGCCGATCATTTCCTTCAGCAGTGCGATCGTCGCCGGAATCGCCGGATACGCGGCCTCGATATCGAGATGCCGAAAACGCGCCAGCGCCTTCTTTTCCACCTGACGAAAAAACAGTGCCTTGGCCGGCGACAATGCGAGCCACCATGGCCCGGGCCGGCCCCGGTGTGCCTTGCCCTTGCCGGCCAGGTATTGAATGCCCTGTTCCGTCTGTTCCGGCGCGCTGCTCAGTGCCGCCAGCCCGATACGCCGGGCGCGCCGTGCATCCACGGGTTTGCCGCTCAGAATCATCTCCACGGCCCGTATCCAGCCAACCCGTTTGGGCAGGCGCACGCAGCCACCGAACCCCGGATGAATACCGAGCTGAATTTCCGGCAAGGCGAGCTTCGTTGCACGCTCATCCACCGCCAGAATATGGTCGCAGGCCAGCGCCAGTTCCATGCCGCCGCCCATGCAGGCGCCCCGCACCACGGCAATGCTGACCGCCGGCAAGGCTTCAAGGCGGCGACACAGGGCCTGACCGCGTTCGGCCAGCCGCGTGGCCTCGGTCGCATCCTGCACCGCGGCAATGCGATCGATATCCGCTCCGGCAATAAAGCATCCCGGCATGCCGCTCTCCAGTACCAGACAGCGCGGCGGCGCGGCCTCCAGCGCTTCAAGATGCGCCTCAAGCTGAGCCATGCAGGCCTCATCCAGCACATTCACCGGCTTGTCCTCACGCGCAAAACGCAGGCGCGCCGTATGCTCCTCGCGCAGCAGTGTTACGACTTCCATGGCTCACTCCCCAGTAATACCGCACCGCCCTGACCGCCACCGATGCACAGCGTGGCAACACCCATGCCGCCACCGGTATCATGTTGCAATTGCCTGAGCAACGTCATAATCAGCCGCGCCCCGGTCATGCCCACCGGATGCCCCAGGGCCACGGCACCGCCATGCACATTCAGGCGATCCATGTCCGGGGCGCCCGGTGCCTGCTCCAGCCCCAGATGTTCGCGGGCAAATGCATCCGACTCCATGGCCTTCAGACAGGCCAGCACCTGCGCGGCAAAGGCCTCATTGATTTCCATGCGCGTGATATCCGTCATCGCAAGCCCGGCCCGCTGCAACAGACGATGGCTGGCATATACCGGCCCCAGCCCCATCCGCGCCGGATCACAGCCGCTGTACGCCCAGTCATATACATAGCCGAGAATCGGCCAGCCTTCGGCCTCGGCCTTTTCACGGTGACTGATCAGCAGCATGGCCGCCCCATCGGTGATCTGTGAACTGTTGCCCGCGGTCACCGTGCCCAGCGGCTTGTCAAAGACCGGCTTCAGTTTGCCCAGGGCCTCCATGCTCTGGCCGCTGCGTATGCCCTCATCGCGGTGCACGGCCGCAAAGGAAGGCGGGGCGAACACATGCATAACTTCATCATCGTAGAAACCGGCCTGCCATGCGGCTTCGGCCTGCTGATGACTGCGCAGGGCGAAATCGTCCTGTTCCCGCCGGGTAATGGAGAACTCCCGTGCCAGAATCTCGGCCGTCTGCCCCATATTCAGGCGCACGGTAGGATCGGTCAGGCCCTCCATCAGCGCAACACGCGGCTTCCAGCGCGCCTTGGCCAAGGCTCCGAGAACCCTGAGCCTGTCCTTCACCGAGCGGGCGCGGGACAAGCGATACATCGCCGCACGCACTTCATCATGCAACAGCAACGGCGCATGCGTCATCGACTCAACGCCACCGGCAATCACCACCTCGGCGCGGCCGGCCATGACCATTTGCGCGGCATCGGTTACCGCCTGCATCCCCGAGGCGCAATTGCGATGCACGGTATGCGCCGGCACGGCCCTCGGTACGCCGGCATTGAGCGCAATCACCCGCGCAATATTGGCGGCATCCGCAGGTTGAATCACATTGCCCACAATCACACTGTCCACATCATCACGGCTGATCGGCGAACGCGCCATTAATTCCCGCATGGCCAGCGCCCCCAGTTCCACGGCGCTCAGACGATCGAATGCTCCGTTGGCCTTCGCCAGTGGCGTGCGAACAGCGGCCACCACGACCACCTCACGCATCCCCACGCTATTCAAATCCGGCATACATCCTCCTCGCACGTGCAGCTAACACAGGTTTAGCGTAAACCCCGGCAAACTGCAAGGTATTTCTTCAATTATTTTCAATAGTAATGAAGGTCGCGAATACCGGAAACGCCTTACGGCCGGGGCGCAACCGGCACACGCAACCGGCACCTTCTCGACGATTGCACGGCAAACGATAGCATGCGCCTGAAATCAGAAATCACGGAGCATGCATGTCGGAAGAATCAGCGCTCACATTTCCCTGCCGTTTCCCTGTCAAGGTGATGGGCATCAACTCCTCCCGCTTTGAAGCGGATATCGTCATGATTGTGCGTAAACATGTGCCCGATCTGGGAGAAGGCGCCGTACACAGCAGGCCCAGCAGCAATGCCAGCTATCTCGCTGTCACCGTGACATTTACGGCCCGCAGCCGCAAACAACTGGACGCGCTGTATCAGGAACTGACCGCGCATCCCGATGTAAAATTCGTGCTGTAGCGACCTCAGCGCTCCACGTCCGGGAACCCGTGCGGCATGGTCACCAGCACCGAACAGCCGGCATGACGCACAACGCGTTCGGCGGTTGACCCGATCAGCAAATGCTCCAGTGCGCCCTGCACACCATGGCGCCCGATCACAATCAGGTCCGCCGGCAGTTCTGCGGCAAACGTACAAATCGCCCGCGAAGGCTCGCCCATGGCCTCTTCCAGATGAATGCTGACATCCATATCCACCATCTCCGCCTGCCTGTGCAGCCGTTTCTCCGCCCCCCTGCGCAGGGCCTCGGTGATTTCGTCCAGCGGGGAAATCGAAATCAGGTCCGTATCAAAGAACACCGCCGGCTCGATAATATGCAGCAAATGGACTTCAGCAGGGAACTGTCGCGCCAGCACGCATGCCCTGCGTAACGCCTCGACGGAGGCATCCGAAAAATCGGTCGGAACAAGAATTTTTCCGTGTTTTACCATTATACCTCTCCTGTCCCGAGTATAGACGATTTGACATAAATACGCTTCCTCCGCGTGTAACCCGATCCGCCATGCCTGGCAAGGCATGTCGGCAGCCGGTTTCATCCGTAAGAAACCCGGCAACATTGCGACTGCCTGATGTTCCGGAGGTGTGTATGGATCTGACGATACTGATTTTTCCGGCGGTGCTGTTGCTGGCTTTCGCCAATGGTGCCAACGATAATTTCAAGGGCGTGGCCACGCTTTATGGCAGTCGCACCCTGAGCCGGAGAACCGCCCTGATCTGGGCCACCATCACAACACTGGCCGGCGCAATGACGGCAGCATGGCTGGCGACCGAACTGATGAGCCTGTTTTCCGGCAAGGGCCTCGTCCCCGATACACTGGTTGCCAATACGCATTTTGCCCTTGCCGTCACCACCGGCGCGGCGCTGACCGTCTGGCTGGCCGCCAGACGCGGCATCCCGATTTCGACCACCCATGCGCTGGTCGGCGCCCTCACCGGGGCAGGGCTGAGCGCCACGACCGGTCAGGTGCACTGGCAGGGGCTGGCCGCAGGCTTCCTCTGGCCATTAATCGCCAGCCCGTTCATCGCCCTGGCGCTGGCCGCCGTGCTCTATCGTCTACTCTCACGCATCCGCCGGGCTGCCGGTATTGGTCGTGAAGCATGTATCTGCCTTGCCAACGGTCGCGTGATACCGACCGGTACGGATATCGCGCGATTACAGGCCTCAATGCCGGAGCTGGTGATCGGCGACATCGAACAATGCCGCAACAAAATTGAGCGCTATCAGGGCATGGTGATGGGGTTGCCGCTGCAAAAGCTTGTGGAGACCCTGCATATTGTTTCCGGCGGCGCCGTTTCGTTTGCACGGGGACTGAATGATACGCCGAAGATGGTCGGCGTGGCCCTTGTGGCCGCCTCAGCCGATGTGCAATGGCTGACCTTCGCCACCGCAGCCGTCATGGCTGCCGGTGGCATCATCGGTTCGGCGCGCATCGCCGATACGATGGGGGATCGCATCACCGAGATCGAACATGGCAAGGGACTGGTTGCCAACATTGTCACCAGTTTTCTGGTCATTATTGCCTCGAAATGGGGCGTACCGGTCTCAACGACACATGTTTCCACCGGGGCTATTTTCGGCATCGGCTCGGACAATGCGGCCACCGACTGGCGACTGGTTCGCGCCATCGTGCTGGCCTGGTTCGCCACCTTGCCCGTTGCCGGTATGCTGGCTGCGCTGGTTTTCATGCTGCTGTCCTGAAAACAGGCCAGCACACTCACCGCTGCGTGAAAAAGACGGCCAGCCATACGGTATCCTGATCCGTCCATGCCACGCGATGCCGCCGGTGCGCCGGCAGCAACAGATAATCGCCACGGTTCATGGTACGCACGCCCTCACCCTCAATTTCCAGCCCTGCACGCCCTTGCAATAACAGCACCCATTCATGTTCGCTCTGGTCATACCAGAAATCTTCCGCGGAGGCCTGACCATGCGAGGCAATGCGTTCGATGCGCACGGATTCGCCATGCAGCAGGATGTCCGTAATTTCCTCGTCCGCGCTCACCGGATTGATCAGCGCCCGGCCAGCAACAGCATTTCGCGCACGCATTTGGCCGCCAGCACCGCAGAACATCCGCTGGCATCCAGCCCCGGCGCCAGTTCGACGACATCCATGCCGACAAACTCGCAATCGGCCAGTTGCTGCAGGAAATGCTGGAAGGTCCACCAGTCGATGCCTCCGGGTTCGGGCGTGCCGGTGCCCGGCATGGCCGCCGGATCGAACACATCCAGATCGAGCGTCAGATATACCGGCCGACTGCCGATCCATTCGCGCAGGGCCTGCACATCATCGTCGCGGAATGTCGTCAGCGTGCGGTAATCGCGCATCAGCTGATACTCATCACGCGTGCCGGAACGAATGCCAAGTTGACGGATATGCTCCTGGCCGAGAAATTCCGCTACCCGGCGCATGACGCAGGCATGCGACAGCTTCACGCCGAGATACTCATCCCGCTGGTCCGCATGGGCATCGAGCTGGACCAGCACCATATCCGGACACATGGCATGCACGGCCTCGATGGCCGGCAGGCTGACCAGATGTTCGCCCCCCAGCACAAACGGCATCGCACCGTCCTGCAGACAATCGCGCACGGCCTCACCGATCAGCGCCAGCGCCTGCCCGACATTGCCCATCGGCAATTCCAAGTCGCCGGCATCGGCATAACGCACATCCTCAAGATCGGCTTCAAGCAACGGCGACCATGTTTCCAGCCCGTCGGAAGCCGCGCGGATCGCGGCCGGGCCGAAACGGGCGCCCGGCCGGAACGATACCGTGCCGTCAAACGGCGCTCCGATGAGGCGGATATCATGCGCCTCAGTGATATCGCGATCCGTCAAATCAAACATGCTGCGATCTTAGCAATGGCCGACGGGGGCAGCATCAATTTTGTTTCCGCATCTTCCGTTGCCCTTTACACTTGCGCCAATCGGACCCATCACGGAGGCAGCATATGAACAAGATTCTGATCATTGGCGCAGGCGGCGTCGGGCGCGTGGTCGCCCATAAATGCGCGCAAAACCCGGACGTGTTTGCCGAGATCACGCTGGCCAGCCGCACGAAATCGAAGTGCGACCAGATTGCCGCCGAGATACGGGAGAAAACCGGCCGCACGATTCATACCGCCCGGGTCGATGCCGATCAGGTACCCGAACTGGTGGCCCTGATCCGCAGGGTGCAACCGGCCATGGTCATCAATGTGGCCCTGCCCTATCAGGATCTGACCATCATGGATGCCTGTCTGGAAACCGGCGTGCATTATCTCGACACGGCCAATTACGAACCGCCGGAAGAAGCGAAGTTCGAGTACAAATGGCAATGGGCCTATCAGGAGCGTTTCCGCGAGGCAGGGCTGATGGCATTGCTCGGCTCCGGCTTCGATCCGGGCGTGACGAATGTGTTCTGCGCCCATCTGGCCAAGCACCATTTCGCCACGCTGGATTATGTCGATATCCTCGATTGCAACGGCGGCGATCACGGCTATCCGTTTGCCACCAATTTCAATCCGGAAATCAATATCCGCGAGGTCACGGCCAATGGCCGCTACTGGGAAAACGGCGACTGGGTGGAAACCAGACCGATGCAGTTCCGCAAACGCTTCCATTTCGATCAGGTGGGCGAGAAAACGATGTACCTGCTCTACCATGAGGAGATGGAATCGCTGACGAAACACCTGCCGGGCGTCAAGCGCATGCGCTTCTGGATGACCTTCGGCGATGCCTACCTGAAGCATCTGGAGGTGTTCCGCAATATCGGCCTGGACTCGATCGAACCGATCGAGTTTGAAGGGCACAAAATCGTGCCGATTCAGTTCCTCAAGGCGCTGTTGCCCGACCCGGCAAGCCTCGGTCCGCGCACGGTCGGTAAAACCAATATCGGCATCATTGTGCGCGGCACCGGCAAGGACGGTCAGCCGCTATGCCGC
>WFNX01000096.1 GCA_015488375.1 Mariprofundaceae bacterium
CAGTGTTTCGACGACCTGTTCGGTCAGTGCCTCGACGATTTCATGGATACGGCGGGAGGCTGCGGCATTGCCTCCTTCCACGGCCAGAAAGGCCTTGGTGATGGCCACCATGATCTTGCTGCGATCAAACAGCGTGACTTTGCCGTTGCGGCGCATGACCCGACATTCGGGCGGGCTTTGCGGCGCGGCGGGGGCCGGCGGGATGATGGTATCGGTCTGACGGGTTTCAATGGTTTCGGGTTGCATATTTCTCCTCCCTGGAAATATGAACCTGCGATAAAGAGAGAGAAGAACAGAAGTCCGAAAGGAGGTCTGTGAATCACTCAGCCTTTACGCGAGGCTCGGGTGTGATGTAGCCGCCATGCGGCATATCTTCGGAAGGTATCGGACTGCGGAAGCGGACTTCCTCACCGTTGCGCGACAGTTCCGGATTTGCACCGGATTCCCTTCAGATCGGACACTATATGTGGTGCTCGACGAAGATATAGCGCGCAATTTATAGTGTGTTTGTGCAAATGACAACGGTTTTGTTATGTCATGCCTGCAGGGGCTTTTCGTTTGCCATATGTCGGACGGCATTTGCCGCAAGGTCAATGAAGGATTGCACAAAGGCAAGGTGACGGTCGTGTTTGCGAACGGCCGCATACAGCATACCATGCAGCCCCCGTTCACCGAGTGGCAGGGAGCGAAGGGAGGCCGGCTGGGAAGTCTCGTGCAGTACCCAGTCCGGTAATACGGCCACACCACGCCGGCTGGCAACCAGTTGTAAAATCATGGCCGTCAGTTCGGCATGACGTACTGCTTGCGGTTCGATGCCGGCAGGCGCCAGAAAATATTTGAATACGTCCAGCTTGTCTCTTGGTACCGGATAGGTGATCAGGGTTTCATGGCGTAAATCCTGCGGTGTGACAAAGGGTAATGTGGCCAGCGGATGTTCTTCAGCAACAACCAGTCGCCCCTCATAGGGGAATAGCGGTTCGAACACAATGCCCGGTGCTTCAATCGGATCTGAACTGATGACCAGGTCGATATCACCATGCAGCAGTGCGGGCATGGCATCGAAGCTCATGGCCAGACGCAGATCCACCTCGATGTCGGGCCAGTCGTGTCGGTAACGGTCCAGTGTGCCGATCAGCCATTCAAAACAGGCGTGACATTCAATGGTCATATGCAAACGTCCCAGTTCACCACCAGCCATGCGTTGCAGTTCATGTTCCACCCTACTGATTTGGGGGAGCACGGTATTGGCCAGTTCCACGAGACGCTGACCTGCATGCGTCAGACGCAAGGGTTTGCAGCCTCGTAAAAACAGCGGCGTGCCGAAATAGCGCTCCAGAGATTTTATCTGATGGGACAGGGCGGACTGGGTGACATGCAGCTGTTCCGCCGCTTGTACCAGGGATCGACTACGGGCAATGATTTGCAGGCTGCGTAGGTGTCGCGTTTCGATAAACATGAATGTCCTTCACTATTATTATTAATTTTATGAGTTTGATTGAATGCTATGCTCTGAACATGCTTCGCGCAATCCGACTTTATGGAGGTATGGTATGACGAATATACATAATCTTGGTTTTCCGCGTATTGGCGAACAACGTTCGCTGAAGGTGGCTCTGGAACAATACTGGCAAGGCCTGATGAGTCAGCAAGATCTGCTTCGCACCGGTATCAAACTGCGTAAACATCATTGGCGTTTGCAGGAAAAAGCCGGCCTGGACCATCTGCCTGTCGGAGACTTTTCATGGTATGATCATGTGCTGGATACTTCGGTCATGCTGGGCGCGATTCCGGAACGTTTCGGCTGGCAGGGTGGTGAGGTTGATCTGAATACCTATTTCCGTATGGCCCGGGGACGGGCCCCTTCCGGAGATCAGGTGGCGGCTTGTGAAATGACCAAATGGTTTGATACCAATTACCATTATATTGTTCCCGAACTGAACCGCCATCAGCAGTTTTCTCTGTCTTCAAATAAATTATTTGACGAGGTACATGAGGCGCAGGCACGTGGTGTTGCGGCGCGACCGGTGATATTGGGTCCGTTAAGTTTCCTTTGGCTTGGTAAGGTCAGAGGTGAGGTCTTTGATAAACTGGATCTGCTGGAACGACTGATTCCGATATATGCGGAAATCTTTACACGGCTACAACAGCAGGGTGTAGAATGGATACAGATTGATGAACCGATACTGGTACTCGATCTTGACCATGCATGGCAACAGGCTTTCCGGACATGTTATACAAAACTGGCGGATCAACGTCCACAATTGCTGTTAACCACTTACTTCGGTGGATTGCGGGATAATCTTGAACTGGCATGTTCCCTGCCTGTGGAGGGCCTGCATCTGGATGCCGTACGGGCCTGTCATGAAGTGGATAAGGTGGCACGAAGTCTGGCGGATGGGCGCGTGCTTTCCGTGGGGTGTGTGGATGGCCGCAATATCTGGCGTAATGATTTGCGGAATACGCTGGACATGTTGAAGCCCTTGCACGCACAACTCGGCAGCCGTTTGTGGCTGGCACCATCATGCTCATTATTGCATGTGCCGCTGGATGTGCAGTGGGAAACGGAGATGGACTCTGAGATTCGTTCCTGGCTGGCTTTTGCCCGGCAGAAACTGGATGAGCTGGCTGTGCTTCGGCAGGCTCTGGATGATGGTGAGGACAGCGTAAGTGATGCATTGGAACAGGCCTCCCAGGCTATCGCCTCGCGTCGTTGCTCGGAGCGGGTATACCGGCCTGAAGTCAGGCAGAGGGTGCAGACGATGCATTCGGAGATGGAGTCACGTCAAAGCCCTTACACGGAGCGGGCACGCCAGCAACAGGAATGGTTGAAATTGCCATGCTATCCGACCACCACGATCGGTTCCTTTCCCCAGACACAGGCCATCCGTTCCCGGCGGCGTCAGTTCAGAAAAGGCGAGCTTGATGCCGCGGAATATCGTGCTTTCATGCAAGCGGAGATCGAGCAGGTTATTCGTGTTCAGGAAGAGATCGGACTGGATGTGCTGGTGCATGGTGAACCGGAGCGCAACGACATGGTTGAGTATTTCGGGGAACAACTGGAGGGATTTGCATTTACCAGTCACGGGTGGGTGCAGTCCTATGGCTCTCGTTGCGTCAAACCTCCGATTATTTATGGTGATGTTGTACGTTCGGCCCCGATGACCGTGGACTGGATCTGTTACGCTCAGTCACTGACGGACAAGCCGGTCAAGGGCATGCTGACAGGTCCGGTAACGATACTGAACTGGTCATTTGTACGCGATGATCAGCGGCAAAGCGATACCTGTCTGCAAATTGCCCTGGCCCTGCGCGATGAAGTACATGATCTCGAGGCTGCTGGCATTCGCATTATTCAGGTCGATGAAGCGGCGCTGCGGGAAGGCCTTCCGTTGCGCAAGGATGACTGGGAAGAGTATCTGGAATGGGCTGTTCGCTCTTTCCGCATAACTGTGTCCGGTGTTGACGATGCGACTCAGATCCATACCCATATGTGTTACTCGGATTTCAATGACATTATGCCGTCCATTGCAGCCATGGATGCGGATGTGATCACTATCGAGACATCCCGGTCCGATATGGAGCTGCTGGATGCCTTTGAATCGTTTGAATATCCCAATGCGATCGGACCGGGCGTCTATGATATCCACTCGCCTAATGTGCCGACGCTTGAACATATCCTGTATCTGATGCAGCAGGCTGGACGTCGCATTCAGGCTGAACGTCTGTGGGTCAATCCCGACTGTGGTCTGAAGACACGTGGTTGGAAGGAGGTTACCGAGGCATTGCGTATTATGGTTGCTGCGGCTGAAGAATTACGATCTTCCGCTGCACATACGTGTCATTTTGCTACATGCTGACATGATCCCGATGGACAAGTAGGCCTTATGGCGCAAGATGCGCCGTCTGATGCAAGGCATGTTTTATGAATCCGTTTCGAATCATCGCTGGCTGTGGTGTCGCTGTGCCGACCTGCGGTGTGCTTGTGCCTGTCTGAACCAGAACTAAAACTATATACAGGGAGCAATCGCGGGAACCTCGTGCGGTTGCTCCCATGTCCAGCCGGATAACCGGTTTCATCCATTCAGTTGCATTGAGCGTTTCTGTGTCTGCTCCTTAAAAGGAGCTAATGATGTACATGATATGATAAACGGGTTAGGGGGCGATCGGTGCAGACAAGCATGTAGTTTGCGGTCATGGCTGCCGTGTTTTTTTCGGCCAAAGCCATTTTTATCAAACGGGCGTATCGGTACGGCGCGGATGCAGTGATGCTGCTGTCATTGCGGATGGCGTTCGCATTGTCTGTGTTTGTTGTCGTAGCTGCGATTGAAAGACACAATAGCAAGGCCGTGCGAATTGGCTGAAAGCAATATATTTCCATCGTTTCCTTCGGATTGATTGGCTATTATCTGGCAAGCATGCTCGACTTTATCGGTTTGCAGTATGTGTCGGCAGGCATAGAGCGTCTGATTCTTTTTTTGTTCCCCGCCTTAACGGTATTGCTGTCAGCCTTGTTCCTGGGACGCAGAATAGGAATGGCTGAAGCGGTAGCACTGATCCTGAGCTATATCGGCATCGTGTTTGCCGCGCAGCAGGAAGTGTCGCTGGATGGGGGAAATGCCTTGTTCGGCGCGATGCTGATTTTCGGCAGCACGCTGGCTTATGTGCTCTACCTGATTGGCAGCGGCGAACTTATTCCGCGCGTGGGATCTAGGTGATTCATGGTGCTTGCCATGATTGTTTCCTGCCTGGCCGGAAAGCGCAGGCGGGCGCCTTAACAGTGTCGGTGGTTTTCGGCAATATTCGCCGCCTTTAGCGGATCTGTTGAGGAGGCGAGCATGGCGGATGCAGCGAATCTTCTGATTATCGGCGCCGGCGGCGTAGGCGCCGCCTGTGCGCACAAGGCCGCGCAACATGCCGGTGAGCTGGGGGGTATCGTGGTTGCCAGTCGTTCCCTGCACAGTGCAGAGGAAGTTGCAGCCGAGGTGCGGCGCATGGGCAATCTGCAGGCCGGCGGCACGCTGTCGGCGGCAAAAGTCGATGCCATGGATGCCGAAGCCGTGGCGCGGCTGATCCGCGAGACAAACAGCGGCATCGTGCTCAATGTGGCCTCGCCGTTCTGCAATATGACCATCATGGATGCCTGTCTGGCCACCGGTGCGCATTATATCGACACGGCCGTGCATGAGGTGGAAGGCCGCACCAATGAACCTGCGCCATGGTATGCCAATTACGAATGGCCGCGCCGGCAGGAGTTTGCACGCGCGGGGCTGAGTGCGATTCTCGGCTGCGGTTTTGATCCCGGTGCGGTTAACGCGTTTTGTGCCTGGGCGGCGAAGCATCGCTTCGACGAGATCGACAGCATCGATATCATGGATGTGAACGGTGGCAGCCATGGACGATTCTTCGCCACGAATTTCGACCCCGAAACGAATCTGCGCGAGATCCTCGAGGATGTTGTGTATTGGGAGAATGGCGAGTGGCAGCGCATTCCGCATCATTCCAGATCACGCGAATATGATTTCCCGGCGGTCGGCCGGCAGCGTATTTTTTCCATGGGGCATGATGAGGTGCATTCGCTGGCCGTGCATCTGCAGCCGCAGCGGGTGGAGTTCTGGATGGGCTTTGGCGAACAATACCTGCGCGTGTTCGAGGTGCTGGAAAAGCTGGGCCTGCTCTCCGAGGAGCCGGTGGACGTGGATGGCTGCCGGATCAAGCCATTGCGCCTGCTGAAAGCCGTGCTGCCGGACCCGAAATCGCTGGCGCCGGACTATTCCGGTGAGGTTTGCATCGGCTGTCAGATTCGCGGTCGCCGTAACGGGCAGGAAGGCAGCATCTTCATCTATTCCACCTGCGATCATCGCGCCTGCTATGAAGAGATCGGCTCACAGGCGATTTCCTACACCACGGCCGTGCCTGCGGTTGCCGCCGCATTGCTTATCGCGCGTGGCGACTGGAATACGGGTCGCATGGTCAACGTTGAGCAGCTCGATCCCGATCCGTTCCTGGCGCTGATGCCGACACTCGGCATCGACTGGGCCGTGCGCGAAGAGGCCCCTACGACAATCGAGACTTGAAATCCTCGTAGCTGAAACGGCGGATCAGCCGGTACTCGCCGTCTGTGCTCCACAGGGCGATGTCCGGGTGACGCACGCCGTTGAACATCGTCGTTTTGACCATCGTGTAATGCGCCATGTCTTCAAAAACCAGGCGTGAACCGGGCTGCAGGGGCGCATCGAACGAATAGTCGCCGATGATGTCGCCGGCCAGACAGGATGTGCCGCCAAGTCGGTAGGTGTGCGCTTTTTCGCCGGCTTCGCCCGCGCCCCGGATATCCGGTCGATACGGCATTTCCAGTACATCCGGCATATGGGCCGTGGCCGAGACATCAAGAATGGCCACGGGCAGATGATCGGTCGGCACAATATCCAGCACCGATGCGACCAGCACGCCGGCCTCCCAGCCGATGGCACCACCTGGTTCCAGATAGACATCGACATGCCAGCGCCGGCGGAATTCCCGGATGCGTGCAATCAGCGCATCGACATCGTATTCGCGATGCGTCATCAGATGTCCGCCACCGAAATTGATCCATTTGAGATGCGGGATGATATCGGCAAAGCGTTGTTCCACGGCATCGATCAGCCGGATCGATGAATGCGCCAGATTCTCGCACAGGGCATGCGCATGCAGCCCTTCCAGCCCGTCCAGTTCGGCATGTTGCAGATGTTCGGGCCGGACACCCAGGCGGGAGCCGGAGAAGCACGGGTTATAGAGATCGGTGCTTACTTCGGAGATGCCCGGATTGATGCGCAGGCCGCAGGAGGAGCCTGCCGCCATGGCCTGTTTGCCGAAACGCTGCCACTGGCCGAGAGAATTGAAGACGATGTGGTCGGCCAGTTCCACAGTCTCGCCAAATTCATCCTCGCGGTAGGCGGCTGAGTAGATATGGTTTTCACCGCCGAAGCATTCGGCGGACAGTTTCAGTTCCCATAGCGAACTGGCCGTGCAACCGGGGAGGTATCGCCGCAGCCGGTCGAATACCGACCACATGGCAAACCCTTTCAGGGCAAGAATGATGCGGCAGCCGCTTTCCTGTTGCACGCGCGCGAGCACGTCCAGGTTGGCCAGCAGCTTGTCCTCTTCCAGCACAAAGGCCGGGGAAGGGCAGGCAAGCGCCCACTCGGGAATCGATGCATCAGACATGGCGCGAAGCTATCGGCTTGGCCGTCGCACCGGAAGCGGAAAACCGGCACATCCCGATGTGCTTGCACAAGGTATATACCAGGATATACTTGCATGATGTTTATTCGCAAGGTGGTGGGCGCGCTGGATGCGGCCCGGGTTCCCTGGGTGCTGGTCGGCGGCTATGCCCTGGTGCTGCATGGCGTGGTGCGCGGCACGGTGGATATCGATATCGCCATCACCCTGGATGCCGATGTCTTCAGACGATGCGAGGCAGCACTGAAATCCATCGGGTTGGCGCCCCGGCTGCCGGTAACTGCCGATGAGGTGTTTCATTTTCGCGAGGAATATATCGCCAACAGGAATCTCCTGGCATGGTCGTTTTACAATCCGGCCAATCCACTGGAAATGGTCGATGTTCTGATCGGCGAGGATGCCGGGGCGATGGAAACGGTTGAGGTTGAGGCCTTCGGCATGACGCTGAACGTGGCCGCCATCGGGGAACTGATCGCAATGAAGCGCAAGGCTGGCAGGGCTCAGGACATTGAGGATATCCGGGCACTGGAGAAATTGCTGTGAAGCCCGTTCAGTATTTCAGCGATGAATATCTGGAGCAATGCAAGGGCTTCACGCCCGAGCAGGCGCTGACCTTTCTGGAGGAATACCGCCAGCTTCAGCGCCCCGCGCTTCAGGCTAAGTCTAGGCTGATCAGCCTGAAGGTGCCGGAGCCGTTGCTGGCTGCCTTCCGGGAGCGCTGCGAGCGGGAAGGCGTGAAATATCAGACCCAGATCAAACGCCTGATGCACGAATGGCTGATTGATCCGGACTAGGGATTCTCTCTGCTCATGGCGAGTCGCGGCGCTGGCTGGCCCGGCGGTATACGTCGCTTTTGTCCCTTCGGCCTACGGCGATAACCAGCAGCGCCGGCTCATCCTCGAGAACTTCATATACGAGTCTGTAGCCGCTGTTGCGCAGTTTGATTTTGTAGTGATGTCGAAAACCGCGCAAACGACAGGAGGCCACCTCGGGATGATTCAGTCGATCGAGCAGTTTCCGTTTCAGATGTTTTCGAATGCTGTTATCAAGGGCGCGCCATTCCTTGAGCGCGCTGGGCAAGAACTTCAGTGCGTACTTATAGCTCATCCGGGTTCACCGGAATGGCCTGCTCCCGTTCCGCCTCGCGCTCGCGAATCAGCAGTGCCAACTGGTGGTCATCAATCTGCTCCATTATTTCCTCGAATCGCTCGGCGGGCACCAGATATGCCGTCGGTGTATTGTGATTGAGGATAGCGACAGGCTCGCCGTCCGCCTGCTCGATAAGGGCGCTCGGATTGCGCTTGAGCTCGGAAATGCTGGCCGACAGCGAAGACAGGACAGCCTTCATAAACGCCTCCTTAGAGAATAATATCGAACCTATTTTGGCTCATATTTAAGATCATTTCAAGCAGGCCGTATCGCTGGTGCGCCTCTGTTCCGACCGTCTTCCTGACCAGCTGCGACTTACAAATATCACTCCGGCAGGGCGTCGATGTCGATGTCCACACTGCGGCATTGCCAGGGCAGGCCGTGGGCATCAAGCGCGGCCATGAACGGGTCGGGATCGAACTGCTCCATGTTCCATACGCCCGGTTTCATCCATTGTCCTGTCAGCATCATCATCGCGCCGATCATCGCCGGCACGCCGGTGGTGTAGGAAACCGCCTGCGCGCCGGTTTCGCGGTAGGCCTCCTGATGGTCGCAGATATTGTTGATGTAGCGGCATAGCGGCTGACCGTCCTTGCCGGTGCCGCGCACAATGATGCCGATATTGGTTTTACCGACCGTGCGCGGACCGAGGCTTGCCGGGTCGGGCAACAGCGCCTTGAG
>WFNX01000097.1 GCA_015488375.1 Mariprofundaceae bacterium
GCGCTCCAGCAGCGGGCGATTTCGCTCAAGAACCCACAATGCCCGCTCGGCCTGACGGGCAATCAGATCGCGTACCGCCTGGTCGATACGCCTTGCCGTTTCCTCACTGAAACGGTTGCCGGCCAGCATGGGCAATTCGCCCTGCTGCTCAAGAAACGTGGGCCGTGACGGCTCATACACCACGGAGCCCAGCGCATCATCCATGCCATAACGCATAATCATGTCACGGGCGATATCCGTGGCCTTGGCAAGATCATCGGCCGCACCGGTGGACAGGTGCCCGAAAATCAGACGTTCTGCGGCACGCCCGCCCAGCAACACTGCGATACGGTTTTCCAGTTGTTCACGACTGATAAGGTAATGGTCTTCCGTCGGCCGCTGAATCGTATAACCAAGCGCGCCCACACCGCGCGGCACAATGGACACCTTGTGCACAGGATCAACGCCGGGCAACGCCATGGCCACCAGGGCATGCCCCATCTCATGATGCGCGACAATGCGACGCTCATGCTCATTGAGCAGACGGCTCTTTTTCTCCAGCCCGGCAATCAGGCGCTCGATGGCACGCGTGAAATGCGTCATGGATACCGCATCGGCATGCTCACGTGTCGCCAGCAATGCGGCCTCATTCACCAGGTTCTCCAGATCCGCGCCTGAAAAGCCGGTCGTCAGTGCGGCCACCTTGGCCGCATCCACATCATCGGCCAGCGTGATGCGGCGCATATGCACTTTCAGAATGGCCTCACGTCCGGGTTTGTCGGGCCGGTCCACCAGCACCTGCCGATCAAACCGTCCGGCACGCAACAGCGCCGCATCCAGAATTTCCGGCCGGTTGGTTGCGGCCAGAATCACGATGCCTGAACCCGGATCAAAACCATCCATTTCCACCAGCAACTGATTCAGCGTCTGCTCGCGTTCGTCATGGCCGCCAACCGGCCCGCCGGCAGCACGCGAACGCCCCAGCGCATCCAGCTCATCAATAAAGATGATTGCCGGCGCATGCCGCCGCGCCTGTTCGAACAGATCGCGAACCCGTGCCGCCCCGACACCGACAAACATCTCAACAAATTCGGAACCGGAAATCGAAAAAAACGGCACCTTCGCCTCGCCGGCCACGGCACGGGCCAGCAGGGTTTTACCGGTTCCCGGCGGGCCAACCAGCAGCACCCCCTTGGGAATACGCGCCCCTAGACGCCCCCATTGCTGCGGGTTTTTCAGAAACTCCACGGTTTCCTGCAACTCCTGCTTGGCCTCATCCACACCGGCCACATCATCAAAGCTGACGCCGGTATCCTTCTCAACAAATACCTTGGCCCGGCTTTTGCCGATGGAGACAAAGCCTCCGCCACCGCCCATGCCCTGCTTTTCGGCCAGTCGCCTCACGAAGAAAAGCCAGATCCCGATAAATATGAGTGTCGGCGCCACCCATGACAGGACATTCTCCAGAAAATGGCTCTCGATGACCCGGGTGTAGGTGACGCCATACTGATCGAAGAAACCCGCCAGTTCCGGCTCCACGCGGGCCGCCACAACCGCCTTCAGGCGATCGCCGCTGTCCTTGAGTTTGCCGGTAATATACTGATCGCTGATGACCACATCGCTGATGCGTCCATCCTTGAGGTATTGCTCGAATTCACTGAACGGTACGGTCTGCGTTTCCGTCATGGATGCAATCATCCACTGCTGGAACAAAAATATTCCCAGCATGGCCAGCAATACATAACCGAAATTGATTTGCGCCTGCCGATTCACGCCATTGCCTCCGTTTGTCACAGTGAGATAACCGTTTCGTGGGGACTGCCGCTCACGATTTCAAGCTCCGCCACCGGCATCGCGCATCAATGCCGCAACCAGCCGGACAAATGCTTTGACAGCCAGTGATTCACGGCCGGAAAACCGTAAGCGAAGTGAATGCCGGCTGAAATGATAAAAATCGACAGCATGAAAAGCAGCGATGCAAACAGGTGCCGGCCGCGCTGCGTGGTAAATTTAAGCACCAGCAACAGTACAAACAGTACGCCTGAAACCACCATCAGGGGCACGGCATAGGGCGCCCAGGCATGCGCGATATCCGTCAGCAGTGCATTCAGGCCTGCCAGGCCAAACATAACCGCATCAAACAGGTTCATGCCCTGTCCTTCCTGACATGGCGCGGTCGACACTGGCGGCAGGGCATCAGTGCCGGACGCCCTTGCGAGGCGCTGCAAGCGTGACTTCAAACTCGCGAACCTCGCCCTTGCGCCATACTTTCAGTTGCACCACATCCCCGACATGCAACCCGGCCAGCAAGGCGCGTAATGATTTCAATGACGAAACCGGCTGCCCGTTGAGCGCCAGAATCACATCACCGGGAATCACGCTGCCATCCCAGGCCATCCGCGCCGGCTGCAGCCCTGCCTGCGCTGCCGGCGAGCCCGGCTCCACGTTCAGCACCAGCACCCCTTCAAGTCCCAGCCGGGCCAGCACCGCGGCAGAAAAGCGTTCATCACTGACAACGCCGAGATAGGGGCGAATGATCTGACCATAGGCGATAAGCTGCGGTATCACATCATTGACCTGATCGGAAGGAATCGCAAAACCGATTCCGGCATAGGCGCCGGATGGCGAATAAATGGCGGTATTCACGCCGATCAGCCGCCCGGCGGAATCGAGCAACGGGCCACCGGAATTGCCCGGATTAATCGCTGCATCGGTCTGAATCAGATGCCGGATGGTTGCTCCCTCGGTGGCCAGTGTCCGGTCCAGTGCTGAAACGATGCCCGTGGTCAGCGTATGATCCAGCCCGAACGGATTACCAATGGCAAATACTTTCTGCCCCACGCGCAGGGAAGCGCTGTCACCCAGGGGAATGGGGGGTGGCGGATCGAACGGCACATTGATGCGCAAGACCGCCAGGTCATGATCCGGACTGGCGCCAATCAGCACCGCCGTATAGGCACGCCCGTCCTGCAGGCGCACGGTGGCCTTGCCGGCGCCCTTGACCACATGGTAATTGGTAACCACATGCCCCTCGGCATCCCAGATAAAGCCGGAACCGGTTCCCTGTCGCGTCTGAAACACGCGGCGCGTCCATGGATCCACCACTTCGGTCAATGTGGAAATAAAAACCACCGATGGACTGGCCGTTTCAAACAGGGTAATCGTACTTCGCTCATCCGCCGCAAGATCACCGCGCGGCTCGACCAGGCGCGGGGTCGCCTCCGGCGCAATCAGCCAGGGACGCAGCCAGTAACCGGCCGCCAAGGCTATCAGCAACAGAACAAACAGGAAACCGGGTCGGATGCGCATGATTCAACTATGCCGGCGGGCAAGCCGGCGGGCAAGCCATCAGTAATCCCGCATATTGCCGATATAGCGCTGACGCGGCTTATCCTTCAGATATTCCAGATCCATCACCACCAGAGCGTCCACACAGTTTGCAAAATCCGGATCGATATTGAAATCAAGAAAACGAACACCTTCTGCTGCACATATCTCGCTGTATTGCTTATACAGGGTGGGCACCGAACAGCCCAGGTGTTTGAGGCTTCCCTTCAGATGCATGAAATCGCGTTTGTAGTCCTTGCCTGTAAAATGCCGTGCCAGTTCGCGACGCCGGGTCGCATCCAGGCAATACGGCAACATCGCCTGCGCCATGCCTGAATTATCGCCAAAATATAAATGATAGAAATAAACCAGCATGTCCCTTGCCGCCGGAGGATAGGTATCGCTGATGGACACCGGCCCGAACAAATAACGAATCTCCGGATGATTCCGCAAAAAAGCCCCGATACCATACCAAAGATAATCCAGACTGCGTCGCCCCCAGTAACGCGGCTGCACAAAGCTCCGCCCCAGTTCCAGGCCCTGTTGCAAAACTTCCTGCATTGGCTCGCCAAAGGCAAACAGGCTTTGCGAATACAATTCATCTCCGTCATAGCGGGCACCGCAGGTCTTGCGCATGCGGTAAGCCCCGACAATCTCCAGCTCTGATTCATCCCACAGCAACAACTGAAAACTGTTGCGGTCATAGCGATCAATATCCCGTCGCCTACCCGTCCCCTCACCTGCGGCACGGAAAGCAATTTCGCGCAGACGGCCGATTTCACGCATCAGGCAGCTGTCGGGATGAAACGGAAACAGATAAATCGTTTTGCTGTTCTCAATCTGCCCCAATCGCTGGCAACGCTGAATTTCCTGCCTGAGCAAATCTCGTGGCTCAGGATGCGCTACTGGTGCAGATGTTTCGTAAATCGGCTCTTTTCGCCTGCCGATACGATATACATGCTTCTGGAACAACTTTACCCGGGCACGCTGCGGCAGATTCACTGCCTGATAGCTTTCATACAGAACCATCTCGCCAATTGAGACAGATACCGAATGACTGGTCTGCTTAAACATTTCACGAATCAGCCATAAAGAGGACAGCGGTCTGGCCAGCAGGGACAACGCATAAAAAAACATCGAGTTACGGCCCTGCACGTGCACCGGCAGTATTGGCGAACGGGTTGCTGTAGCCATGCTCAGAAAGCCACGGTGCCACTTGCCGTCGCGAATACCCGTTGGCCCCAGCCGCGAAACCTCTCCGGCGGGGAAAATGATCACGGCACCATCATCCTCCAGATGCCGATAAACGGCTTTGAGCTGACGCCTGGATGTGCGTCCGTCCATGTTATCCACTGGCAGCAGCAACGACTCTAATGGCTCCACGCCGGCAAGAAGCTGATTGGCCACCACCCGAACATCGGGGCGAACCTGCCGCATCAGCTTCAGCAACACCATAGCATCCAGCGTGCCCAGAGGATGATTGGCCACCACCACAACTCGCCCCTGAGCGGGTATGCGCTCTATTTCACGCGGCTGGACCGTATAACTGAAATCAAAATATTCCAGTACCTGATCAACAAAATCCATACCTTCCAGATGCGGATACTGCCGTTGAAACAGGTTCTGCTCGCGCATATGGAACAGCCTGGCCAGCATGACTCTCAATGGTCGCATCAGAAATGGCGAATGCCGTTCAATCCCGGGGAAACGGCTTACCATCAAACGTTCTGCATTCAGCATGGTTTCTCCTGTTAATCAACAGGAAGAACCATATCCGGTGATTATGTCACAGTGGTTGCATGCACATGGCAACACTGTGACATATCAATGCCGGGTCGGAGTTTCAGGCTGCAAGTGGGCAATGATCTCGTCAACAACGGCATCAACATCCTGCTGCGCAATATGCTGCGCCAGCAGCTTTTCCGTCGCCTCGGTCACCAGTTCTGCGGTCTGGCTGCGGATTTCCCGCAGCGCCTGGTTCTTGGCAACCTCCGTTTCCTCGCGGAACAGCATTTCCCTGCGTTTCATCTCCGTTTTCCATTCATCCATCACGCGATGACGCTCCTGCCTGATCCGCGCTTCCGCTTCGTCAAACATGCGTTTGGCCTCGGCGGCAATATCCTGCAGCCGCTGTTCATATTGCAGGCGCGCCGCCTCGGCCTGTTCCCGCTGAATCCGCGCCTGCTCGATTTCTTCACGTATCATGCGGGTGCGCGCCTCCAGCGCGGCAATAATGCGCGGCAATACCAGCCATTTGAGCAAGACAAACAGCAGGACAAACGAGATCAGCGTCCAGATGATCTCAGCCGGAAAATGTGCAGTATCGAATTGCGGCATGACTTACCCCTGACCCATGATGATAAATGCCAGCACCAGTGCGTACAGCGCAATGGCCTCGACCAGCGCAAAACCGATCCAGGCGTATTTGGACAGGATCGGTTCGGCCTCCGGCTGCCGGGCAACCGCCTCAATCATCTTGCCGAAAATATAGCCGATTCCAATGCCCGAGCCGGCCATACCGACCGCGGCCAGTCCCATCCCGATTAACGAGGCTGCATGAACATCCATAATCCATCTCCCTGATCCATAGTCTCACTATAGCGCATCATCAATATACACGCAGCTCAGCACTGAAAAAATATAGGCCTGAATCAGTGCAATGAACACTTCAATGGCATACAGCACCACCGATAACCCCATCGGCACCCACTGGATAAACCATGGTGCGATCAGACCGAAAAATGCAATCACGCCCAGCACCGTATGGCCCGCGGTCATGTTGGCGAACAGACGCACCGCCAGCGATACAGGACGGGCAAGGAAGGACAGCAATTCAATCGGAATCATCAGCGGCAGCAGATAGACCGGCACGCCTGATGGCGCGAAAGAGGTCAAAAAGCCCGGGCCGTATTTGCGTATGCGCAGGATGACCGAATACAGAAAGACCATCAGCGCCAGGGTGCCGGTCACCACCAGCTGGGAAGTCGGGGTGAACATGCCCGGCAGCATCCCGATCAGGTTGCATCCGAGAACAAACGTAAACAGGGTAAAGATCAGCGGTACAAAACGTTCGCCATGACGGATATTGCCCACGGTCAGGCGATAGACAAAATCATAATAACTCTCCACCAGCAGCTGCGCCGGGCCGGGAACCAGCCGGGATCGGCTCATCCCGGCATAGAGCAACAGCGTCATGATCAGTACCGCCAGCCACATCATCACGGCGGTATTACTGACGGATACATCCACCCCGCCCAGTTGCAGCGGAAAATAAACCTGCACCTCAAATGCGCGTAACGGTTGCATGTCCTCAATGTTCATCGGATTCTCCGCGCCTGCCCAGATCCATGGCCTGATACAGGTTAATAAAGCCTGCCGCCACGCCAAACAGAAAAAACAACAGCAAAAACCACGGCCGCGTATCCAGCCAGCGATCCAGCCAATAACCTGCACCCAGCCCGATCATCGTCGAAGCCACGATCTCCGTACCTACCCGCAGGCCCCATTGATGCCCGGCATCATGTTCATCTTTCCAGCGTGCCATGCATTATCCTCATCTGAATCTATTATAGCAGCTATCAGGCCCGTCAGGCCTCACCATCGCGGCGCCGGATAATGAATATTATAGCTTGATGTTCATTATTCACATCCCTAATCTGTCCGCATGCCCTGCGCTACCGACCAGATTCTGGATGCCGCCAACCGGCGCTTTGCCGATTATGGCTATACCAAGACCACAATGGCCGAAATCGCGGCCGATGCCGGCATGAGCGTCGGCAATCTCTATCGCCATTTCAAAAACAAGGAAGCCATTGCGATTGCCTGCATGCGGCGCAGTCTGCAGGCCAAGCTCGATGCGGGTGTGACCGCGGCTGAGCGGGAGTCGGACGCGCTTTGCGCCCTGCGCGCATTTCTGCTGACGCGACTGCGCATCGGCCATGGCCACTATGCCGGCACGCGCCATCTGTTCGACATGATGGCACTGGTCAATGCAGGGCACCGGGATATGTTGCTGGCGTTTGAGCGCCTGGTGATCCGGGCATTGACCGGGATTCTCGAGCAGGGCATGAGGCAGGGACGGTTTCGTGATCTGGATGCCGCACAGACCGCATATGACATTCATCAGGCCACCCTGCGCTATAACAATCCGGTGCACCTCAGGTTCAATGAACTGGCCGTGCTCGAACGCGACCTCAACCGGCTCGTGGATCTGCTCTATCGGGGCCTGGCATGCTGAGAAACTCCCGGCAGACCTACGGCCAGGTGGCCATTGTGCTGCACTGGGGCATGGCCGTCGCCATCTTCGCGATGTTCGCACTCGGCCTGTGGATGGTTGATCTATCCTACTACGATGCCTGGTACCATCGCGCGCCCGCGCTGCACAAAGCCATCGGCATCCTGCTCCTGATCACCCTGCTGTTTCGCCTGATCTGGCGACTGACGAACCCCGTACCCCATATCATGGGCCCGGACTGGGAGCGCTGCGCGGCCCTCGCCGTGCACCGGATGCACTACGTACTGCTGTTTGCCCTGATGCTGAGCGGCTATCTGATCCCGACAGCCAAAGGTACCGGCATCGATGTCTTCGGCTGGTTTACCGTGCCGGCCACGCTGACATTTGATCGACAGGCCGCCGATATGATCGGTGACCTGCACCGCTGGCTGGCATGGTCGGCCATCGGGCTTGCCGCCATGCACACCCTTGCGGCCCTGAAACATCATTTCATCGACCGCGATGCAACCCTGACCCGCATGCTCGGCATGCAACACA
>WFNX01000098.1 GCA_015488375.1 Mariprofundaceae bacterium
ACGCAGTTTCTGCCAGTCGGGTTCGCCGCGCATCAATTCTGCTTCCCACCAGATACTGCCGGCCTCCAGCGCTGTGCGCTCTGTTTCGGAAATTGGGGGAATCGCCTGCCGTATATAACGAAACAGCGGCCGACTGATCAAGCGTATGCGCCACGCATGCATATGAAACACGGCAACTCCGGCAACATCCAGCAACAACAGCAATACACCGAGCCATACCGGCATGCCGGCGAAGATCAGAATCAGAATCGCGACGGCCAGCACCCCGGCCCAGGCAAGCAACGACAGATGTACCCGCGCCAGCAACATGGCCAGCGCGGGCAACAGAAGCATCAGTATGATCCAGAACATCGCTTACCTCCAGAGCCTGCATCATCAGTGACCGGCAGCAAATTCTGTCTCACAGTGTATGCGAGTCTTCTGAAAAACAAAAGAGGGCCCTGTGCCGGGCCCTCTTGAACAGTCTCAGTCGTTCTCTCAGAAATGATGCGTCAATGACGCGGCAATAATATGAGCATTGGCCTTATAGGTACCATTATAGAATACGGCGGCAGATGCTGTTTGCGTACGATCCGACAGCAATACATAACTGTAAGCCAGATCCAGCGAGGTTTTATCATCAAAGGCATAGCCGTAACCGATATTGAACAGCTGACGATCATTGCCCGGAATACGCGGCGTGAAATAGACCGTTTCAATTGGCGTCGGATCAAACACATAGCCCAGACGCAGTTTCTGATCATCGTCAAGTGACCATTCCATGCCCACCCTGAAAGCAACAGTGGAATTCCAGTTTCTCACAGAGGTCAGCGTACCTGCCGCACCCAGAGCAGGCTGGACAATGACCAGACGGTCATACGTTGTCCAGTTTACCCAGTCCACATCGGCACTGATTAACAGACTCGGATCCACCTGATAGGAAACACCGAAATTGAACATGTCCGGAAAGGTAATCGAGGTCGAACCGGCCGTTGAAAAGCCCGGCGGAAAGGGGGCCAAACCCAACGGATAGAGGCCGGTGCCGGAAAGATCCGTCTTCACCTGACTGCGATAACTGGCGCCAATACCCAGGCCGCCATTCCTGTAGAGCACGGCCAGGTTGTATCCCCAGCCATCACCATTACCACTGAAACGAAGGAAAGGGTTATCCAGATCCGCATTAAAAACATTATAATAGGTCAGGCCTGCAGCAATAGAGAAATTCTCATTCACCTTGAAAGCTACAGACGGATTGACATTGACCATTTCAATACGTGAAAAGGTGACTGTCGCCGGTGCCAGAGGAGGAATAACCGCAGCCAGCGCTGTAGTGCTGAACGGCGCACCGGAGCCCGTCCAGTCCGTGGATAAACCGAATGGTGTATTAATGGCCAAGCTAAACGCCAGCGCCGAATCCGGCATATTGTAAATCAGATAACCATGAGGCACGACAAACGTATCCTGTTTCGCTTTATAGGTTCGACCGGCAGGACCACCGATGCCGAACGTATCGGTATATTCATTATTCGGCATGATAATATCCAGATTCAGCGTTCCGGACATTCCCTCCTGAAAAGCAATGCCTGCCGGGTTAAACCATGCCGCTGTCGGATCATCAGCCACACCGGTGAATGCACCGCCCATACCCTCTGCTCTGGCACCCTGTTCACCAATAAAAAAACCGCCGGCCTGCGCACTGCCCATACCGACAACCAGTGCCGCCAGAAAAATACATATCTTTTTCATTCCATCTCCTCCGTTAAATCACACAGAAAAGCCGCTACGACCATTCCGCTCCTCACGGCATGGAGATTAGACGATAATCACCATTTCAGCAACCAACGCACCATACGTCTGACCTTTGACGAATAGAGCGCGTCTGCGTAAAAACTTCCGGCAACGCGTTTTCCGGCCTCCCCGAGCGTCGGATAAGGCGCAATCATGCCGGCCATGGCACTGATCTTCATGTTCCGGCTTATAGCCAGAATCCAGGGCTGAATCAGCTCACCGGCATGCATGCCGACAATCGTGGCACCCAGCACACGCCCCTTGCGACTGACAACAACCTTGATTCTGCCTTCCGTGCGCCGTTCGGCCCGGGCACGATCATTTTCCGCCATCTCCCAGCGCAGTACACGCACGGCAATACCTGCCTTCCTTGCCAGCACCTCTGTCAGACCCACATGAGCCAACTCAGGATCAGTATAGGTCACCCAGGGCACAGCCGAATAATCCGCCTTTGCTGGCCAGCGGAAAAGCATATTGCGAATTACGATGCCGGCCTGATACGACGCCATATGCGTAAACTGGTAAGGTCCGGCCACATCACCGATGGCAAACACACGACGATTGCTCGTGCGCAGTCTCGCATCCACATTGATGCCTCGCGCTGAATAGTCGATCCTTGCCGCCTCCAGATTCAGGCCGCTGACATTGGCCCTGCGACCTGTTGCAATCAACACATGCGAACCATGTGCACATTGCTCTCCTCCCTCCGTTTCGCAATATACCGCAATTCCATCCGAAGTTTTCCTGAAACGGAGATTGCGCCCCCCTTCATAAAACGTCACGCCTTCCTCGCGCATGCGCTTAATCACCACCGCCGCCATTTCCGCATCGTCCTTGACCAGCAGGCGCGCCATTTCCATAACCGTCACCTCGGCACCAAGACGGCGATGCGCCTGCGCCATTTCCATGCCGATCGGCCCGCCCCCGATCACAATCAGATGACGGATCTCCTCGCTTTGTCTGAAGATATTTTCATTGGTATAGTAATCGATCTGATCCAGCCCCTCGATCGGCGGCACAAACGGCGAAGAACCGGTTGCCAGCACAAAATATCTGGCACGAATCAATCTGGTGCCTGCGCGCAATGTCCGCTCATCCTCAAAGGCGCCGGCGGCACGCACGACCGTCACACCCAGCTGCTCAAAACGTTGCTGAGAATCATTCGGTGCAATCGAGTCAATCACATCCTGCACATGCGCATGCACCTGCTGCCAGTCGGTTCGGATAAATTCAGCACACACGCCAAAGTTTGCCGCCTCCCTGATCGAACGAGCCTTCTCCGCTGCTGCAATCAGGGCTTTGGACGGAACGCAACCGCTGTTCAAGCAATCGCCGCCCATCTCCCCCTTTTCCACCAGCACCACGCGTGCACCCATCCGGGCAGCCACGGCGGCCACACTCAACCCCCCGGCTCCGGCGCCAACAACGCAAATATCCGTTTGAATCGCTTGCATCACTCCACCCGCTGCCTGTTCAGCCGCTTGTAAATCACCGGCAGCAAGGCCAGAACAGCCAGCCCGCCCAGTGCCGCCATCACCTGCGGGGTCATCACCCCGGCGAGACTCAGCGCCTCTCCCTGCACCAGCACACTGCCAAAACCCGCTCCCGCCAGCGCATAAATGAATGTCGCCGGCATAATGCCCAGCCAGGTCGCCAGCACATAAACCCGTAGCGACACCCCGAGAAAGGCCGGCACCAGATTCACAACAAAAAACGGGAAAACCGGAATCAGACGCAACACCAGCAGATAACTGAATGCATCCTGCTCAAAACCACGACGCATCACTTCCATTTTCGGCCCTGCCTTCTGCAGCAGCCAGTCACCCAGTGAAGTTTTGGCTGCCAGAAACACCAGTGTCGCACCAATCGTGGCTCCGATCACGGCATATATACCCCCGGCCACTGCACCAAACAACAAACCACCACTCACCGTCATCACCAGACCACCCGGCAGGGAAAAAGCCACCACCAGAATATAGGCTGAAATATATAATCCTGCTGCCTGCCAGGGTGCAGCGGCCACCCGGTCCAGCAGCCATTGCCGATGCTCGGCCAGCGCATCCAGACTGATAAAACGGGCAATATCAAAATACATCAACAACGCAAACCCGGACAACAAAACCAGCAAGGGAATAAAACGCCGTTTCATGCTCACTCCCTGACGGTCAGGACATAATCGGGCGTCGGATTCAGCGGACAGGAATAACGATATTCACCTTCGCTTAATTCGATGGCGTAATCCCGATAACTTCCCGTAACAATACCGCCGCCGGAAACCGATGGCAGCGTCAGCCGGGACAGACCGGCACCGCGCAACCAGAAGCCTAACGGATAGGGAACATTCTTATTATATACCCTGAACACATAGCGTCCGGGCTTCAGCGTCAGGATGCCGGCCTTCTGCAGACGTGATTCCGCCGTCTGTGCGTTGATTCGTTTGCAGTCATCGGCCGAGTGCGCAGTGAAATGCCGATTCCGCCCCTCCGCCTCAATAAACTGGCAGGGAGTCTGCGTCAGCGTGATATACTGCACCTCTGCCACAGCAATATACGGCAGTGAAAACATCAGTAGTAACCATGGCGCCCATGTCCGCAGCATTTTCATCATTGAACTCCTTGCCCGGGTGGTCGCATCTGCAGGCATGAACTTACACGCACCAAGAAAAAAGGCGACCACAGGGCCGCCTTTACTCATTTCCGCCTTGATACCGGCTTTACAGCTCTTCGGCATGACTGGCCAAATAACTGGCCACGCCCTCTGCATCCGGCTTCATGCCTTCCTTGCCCTTGCTCCAGCCTGCAGGGCAAACCTCGCCATGCTCCTCGGTAAACTGCAGGGCATCAATCATACGCAGCATTTCGTCGATATTGCGTCCCAGCGGCAAATCATTCACCACCTGATGGCGCACCACACCTTCCTTGTCGATGAGGAAGGAACCGCGAAAAGCCACACCGGCATCAGCAAATTCCACATCATAGGCCTGGCAGATTTCATGCTTCACGTCAGCAACCAGCGGATAAGCCACTGCTCCGATACCACCCTCATTCACCGGCGTATTACGCCAGGCTGCATGGGTAAACTGGGAATCAATCGAACAACCGATCACCTGCACACCACGGGATTCGAATTCCTTGATGCGGTGGTCAAACGCAATCAGTTCACTGGGACATACGAAAGTAAAATCCAGCGGATAGAAAAACAGTACCCGATACTGTCCGTCATAATCCGACAGGGAAAACGATTCATTGATGGAACCATCCGCCATCACTGCTGCCGCGGTAAAATCCGGGGCCTTCTTTCCAACCAATACGCTCATTGAAATCTCCTTTTCAACGCAAATAGTAGTTGAATACTAGCAGCCATACTGCTGCTGGCTACCCTAAAACGGTCATGGTTTTATTGCATGCCCATTGCATAAATCCAGCCTGCCCGCAGAGATTAAACATATCTTAACTTTCATTGCCACCATTGGCTGATACCATGCGCCCACTTTTTTATGAGGTTATGAATATTATGTCGCGCAAATTACGCAATATCGCCATCATCGCTCACGTGGATCATGGCAAAACCACGCTGGTTGATGAACTGCTCAAGCAGTCCGGCACCTTTGATGCGAGGCAGGAAGTCGAAACGCGGATGATGGACTCCAACGATCTGGAGCGCGAACGCGGCATCACCATCCTGGCTAAAAACACGTCCATTCAGTACGGCGACACCACGATCAATATCGTCGATACGCCGGGCCATGCCGATTTTGGTGGCGAGGTGGAACGCATCCTGAATATGGTTGACGGCGTATTGCTACTCGTTGATGCTCGCGAAGGCCCCATGCCACAAACCAAGTTCGTGACCTCCAAAGCCCTGTCACTGGGCCTCAAGCCCATCGTTGTGGTGAACAAAATCGATCGCGAAGGCTCCGATCCTGATGCCGTTGTCGATGCTACTTTCGATTTGTTTGCCTCGCTGGGCGCCACCGATGAACAACTGGATTTCCCGGTTGTCTATGCCTCGGCCAAACTGGGCTATGCCAAACTCGATCTGGCTGAGGAATCAGACAACCTCGGCTGTTTGTTTGATACCATTCTTGAGCATATCGAACCGCCGGAAGGCGATGCCGATGCCCCACTGCAATTATTGGCCACAACGCTGGACTGGGATGATTATATCGGTCGTATTGTGATCGGCCGCATCGCTAACGGACGCCTGCGCGTTGGTCAGGATGTCAGCGTCGTACATGCCGACAGTTCCGTGGAGAACTTCCGCATCACACGCCTGCTCGGCTTTCATGGCCTCAATCGGGTGGAAATCGAGACAGCGGAAGCCGGTGATATTGTCGCCGTAGCCGGTATCGAACACATCAATATCGGTGAAACGATTGCCGATCGTGATAACCCCGTAGCCCTGCCGGTTATCCATGTCGATGAGCCGACGCTGACCATGGAACTGCATGTCAACAATTCGCCCCTGGCCGGCACGGAAGGAAAATTCATCACCACGCGTCAGATTCGTGACCGCCTGATGAAGGAAATCCGTACCAATGTAGCCATGAAGGTGGAAGAAACCGATTCAGCCGATATCTATAAAGTTTCCGGTCGTGGTGAATTGCATATCGGCATCCTGCTGGAAAACATGCGACGCGAAGGTTTTGAGATGGCCGTTTCCCGTCCTTCCGTCATTGTGCGCGAAATTGACGGCGTTAAACAGGAACCCTATGAACATGTAACCGTCGATGTCGACGCTGAATTCCAGGGCACGGTCATCGAGAAGCTTGGCAAACGTGGCGCGGAAATGACGCATATGCAAGCCAACCCCGATGGCACGACCCGCATCGAGTTCATGTGTCCGACGCGCGGCCTGATCGGCTACACCTCGGAATTTCTGACCGACACCAAGGGCACAGGCGTATTGCATCATATCTTCCACAGCTATGGCCCCTATATCGGTGCGCTTCCCGGCCGCGCCAACGGCGTGCTGATCTCCATGGTAGATGGCGAATCCGTTGCCTTTGCACTGTGGAAATTACAGGAACGCGGCAAAATGTTTATCGGTGCCAATGAAAAGGTATATGAGGGCATGATCATCGGCATCCACAGTCGTGATTCCGATCTCGTCGTCAACCCGATCAAGGCCAAGAAACTGACCAATGTGCGTGCCTCCGGCAAGGATGATGCCATTGATCTGGTTCCGCCCATCCAGCTCACGCTGGAACGTGCCATCGAATTCATTGCTGATGATGAACTGGTCGAGATTACACCGAAGTCCATTCGCCTGCGCAAACGCCTGCTGAAAGAGCATGAGCGCAAACGCGCCTCGCGCCCGGCATAACTGATCCCGGCCTCAAGACAACAGCGGGCAGCCTATAAGGCTGCCCGCTGCTTTTTCGTCATCTTAACAAGCGCCTCAGGGCTCGACCGTTACGCATTCCATCACATCACCGACTTTAATGCCGTCAACAACATCCATGCCCTCGACAACCTTGCCAAATACAGTATAGCTGCCATCCAGATGAGGCTGCGGCGCATAACAGATATAAAACTGGCTACCGGCCGAATCCGGATCGGCTGAACGCGCCATGGCCACAGTACCGCGTTCATGTTTATGACTGTTGAACTCCGCTTTCACATGATAGCCGGGGCCACCGGTTCCATTCCCCTTCGGATCACCGCCCTGAGCGACAAAACCGGGAATCACGCGGTGAAATGTCAACCCGTTGTAAAACCCGTCGCCGACCAGCTTTTTGAAACTGGCCACCGTATTCGGTGCCTCACCGGGGTATAGTTCGATCAGAATTTCCCCGCCATCGCGCATATGAATACGCACATGCCGCCCTGCCGGAATCCCTTCATCGCCGGCCTGCGGTGCTTGTTTACCGGAAAACAGTCCCATATTACTCTCCTTGTTTACTGCTGTTTGTTCACATGCTGTCAGGACAACAAGGCCCAGCAACAATATGATTTTCCATTGTTTCATTCGCATTGCTTCCGCGCCGAAGGCAACACCTTTTTCGGATGCAAAACCATCGCATACTGACCGGCACAAAGATCACCGGTTCCCAGCAAGGTATCACCTGAAAACACGACCACTTCACCGCTGCCGGACAGCACATCAGGCAACTGCAAACGCTGCCCGAGCACAAAACGCCGCGCCATTTCAGCCGGAAGCCGGCATGACGGCAATGCGCGCAGCCACTGCGCCAGCGGCACAACATAACGCGCAGGGTCATGGCGTAATTGTTCCATGCCAACCATCATCGTTTCCGGCCACCCTCCGGTACTTAACCGGCGCAGTGCCATCACACAACCGCCCAGCCCCAGCGCCAGGCCGATATCCCGAGCCAGTGAACGAATATAGGTTCCCTTGGAACAATGCACGTTCAGCGTGATCCGCGGCAGGCGAACATCCTCCAGCCTGATTTCATGGATATGGACTTCACGGGCAGGCAAATCCACCTTCTCGCCTGCACGCGCCAGCGTGTGCGAACGCCGGCCATCCACTCGGATCGCCGAAAACACCGGCGGCACTTGCTTCTGAACACCCCGAAATGTCTGCAGCACACGCTCAATATGCGATAATGACAACCCGGGCACATCGAAATGACGCACCACTTCGCCTTCCATATCCAGCGTATCGGTTTGCAGCGAAAGGTCCATTTCAAAAAAGTAGCGCTTTTCCGCCTGCAAACCGTAATCAGCAAAGCGGGTCGCCTCGCCCAGCAACACGGGTAGCATGCCTGAAGCCAGAGGGTCCAGTGTGCCGGCATGACCGGCCTTGATGCGCCGACTTCCTGCCGGAGTAAACAGTCGCACCAACTCATTGACCGCCTTGCGCGATGTCCAGCCAAGAGGTTTGTCGAGAAAAACAACTCCCGACAAAAGTTGTTGCTCAGCCAAGCGCAGCACTCACCGCCGGACGCAGAATCTCATAAACATCATCCAGCGAACCATGCAGCAAACAACCGGCCGCATGCGGATGTCCGCCACCTCCCAGTCTGGCGGCCAGTTCACCGACATTGGCATATGTCTTGCCGCGAAAACTGACTTTCCAGCAATTCTCGCGTCCCGTATCGGCCCGGACGAATACGGCAACCTCCACGCCATCAATACTGCGCGCATAATCAATCAGGCCTTCCGTGTCTTCGACATCCGCACAGCTCTGTTCATACATGGCTTCGGTCACAACGATCCAGGCAGAACGCCCCTTGTCATGCAACTCCAGCGTTTCCAGGCATGCACCCAGAAGTCGCAGTGATGCCAGTGTCATCCCCTCATACACATGCCGGCAAATAAACCATGGCTCAGCCCCGGCTTCCACCAGGCTTGCCGCAAGCCGATAGACATCCGCCGTACAGGAGGAAAGGCGGAAGCTTCCCGTATCCGTCAGGATCGCCGTGTACAACGGGGCTGCAATATCGCGATCAAGCGGAATCTCCAGCGCCAGCAATAAATCATAAATCATCGCGCCGGTTGCACAGTAACGATGGTCGATACAGCACACATCACCAAAGCCTTCGTTGCTGCGGTGATGATCAATATTCACCAGACAGGCCCCGGCAAAAAAGGCATCCGGCATCCCCAGCCGGCGCAGGGAACCGCAATCCAGACTGATGATCAGATCGCCGCCGGCATGATCAAAGCACCAGTCACCACGCCCCACCTTCTCGGCCCCGGCCAGAAAACGATAGATGCGCGGCACACCATCCAGGTTATGCATGATCACCTGCTTACCCACTTGTTCGAGTGCGTGAAACAGTGCCAGTTGGGAGCCAATGCCATCGCCATCAGGATTCTGATGCGTAATAAGAACAATGCGCTGAGCCTGTCGGATCATGCGGACCACATCGGTCCAGTCCGTATCAGCAAACAGCGGCGTCATGATGAGCCGAGATTCCTGAGCTGCTGCAATACGGCTTCGCTTCGATCCACCGCTTCATCCCAACGAAAACGCAGTGACGGAATGCGACGACGCGCCATTCCCCGCCGCAGGGCATGTTCAAAATGCGGCTTCATTTTATTCAACTGCTTCATACAGAATTCGGCATCATTATCCAGCCCATGTACCCAAACTGTCACCAGATGATTGCCGGCTGACGGCTCAACGCGCGTAATCGCCAGACCCTGCAAACGAGGGTCGGCAATATCGCGCACAAGCAACGTGGACAGCAGGCGCTGAATATCCGCATAAAGCCTGCTCTGGGCCGGATTGGAATATGCCATCAGGCGAGTTTATAGCTTCGCCGCCACTTCCTCAACGATATAGAACTCGAACTCATCGCCGATTTTAACATCGTTGAACTTTTCGATGCCTATACCGCATTCATAGCCGCTTTTCACTTCGCGCACATCGTCCTTGAAGCGTTTGAGGCTGGCCAGTGTGCCGTCATAGATCAGCACGCCTTCGCGCAACACACGTACCCTGGCATGGCGGGTAACATAGCCATCATTCACATAGCAACCGGCCACAGCACCAACCTTGGGCACCATAAACACA
>WFNX01000099.1 GCA_015488375.1 Mariprofundaceae bacterium
GTCGAGTGGTTCAACAATCGCCGGCTAATGGAACCGCTCGGCCACATCCCGCCGCGCGAGTTCGAAGAAAATTATTATCGACAGACTCAGTATCAGAAAGCAGCATGACGACTCAAACAAAAATGCCTCCGATAAACTCGGGGCGATTCAAATAATTACGCTTTGCTCCATGATAGTTTTGCTGCTCCCCCTTGGCTTTGAAGCATCTGCCGCCATCAGCCACAACTCTTCGAGATCAAATTTCTCCCGCCTGGCAGGTGGCCCGAGTTCAGGAGTTGGGGTTTCTTCGGGACAGGTCCGTGGCGACAAACAGAAAGAGGACTGCATCAGAAAAGGCGGGCGCATTATCCATCAAAGCGGCAGGCAGTTTTGCCAGACACCTGCAAAGACAAGGACAAAATAAGTCAGGGAGCATGGCTCAACATAGTTCACGCATTGACAATCATACATACAAGTTACATAATAACAGTGAAACAGGCATTGGCTGCACACGACCCTCCCCTCTTCCCCAGTGTGCAGCAGCACCCCGGCCTCGCGGTCGGGGTGTCTTTTTTCCCTTGCACAAGTTTCTCTTCGTTCGTCAACAGTTCCCGGCTACCATACGGCGATGGCAAAACGCATCTTCATCTGCCAGAGCTGTGGTGCCGAACAGCACAAATGGATGGGCCAGTGCCCGGATTGCCGGGAATGGAACACCATCAGTGAACAGGTCATTGAAACCTCCGCCCGCGCCGGCAATAACGGACAGATCATTGCCACCACGCCGATTACCGATATCCGGCGTGAAACAAGCCCGCGGCAATCAACATTCATTGAGGAACTTGATCGCGTTCTGGGGGGCGGGCTGGTTGGCGATTCGGCCATCCTCATCGGTGGCGACCCCGGCATCGGCAAGTCCACACTGTTGCTGCAGGCCGCAGGAAAACTGGCCGGAAAACACCGCGTCCTGTACGTAACCGGCGAGGAATCCACCCAGCAGGTGCACCTGCGCGGCGAACGCATTGATGCGCTGCATGACAATCTGCATTTGCTTTCCGCCTGTGAACTGGAATCAATCATGCGCACCGTTGACAATGCCCGACCATCCATGGTCATTATCGATTCCATTCAGACCCTGGTGACATCGCGACTGAGCAGCGCGCCGGGCACGGTTTCGCAGGTGCGCGACTGTGCCGCCGCCCTGATCCAGCAGGCCAAACGCAGCGGTTTTGCCCTGATCCTCGTCGGCCACGTAACCAAGGATGGTACGCTGGCAGGCCCCAGGGTACTGGAACACATGGTCGATGCCGTGCTTTATTTCGAAGGAGACAGGGGGCATGCGCATCGTATCCTGCGCGCAGTAAAAAATCGTTTCGGCCCGGCAGGCGAAATCGGCGTCTTTGAAATGACCGACCGGGGCCTGATCGGCATACGCGATGCCTCGCGTATGTTTCTGGCCGAACGCGCCAAAAACACTCCGGGCTCCGCCGTACTGGCCTGCCTGGAAGGCACACGACCGCTGTTACTGGAAGTGCAGGCGCTGATTGCCCCCACCGTTTATGCCACGCCCAAGCGCTCTGCCGTCGGACTGGATGTCGGCCGTGTTGCCATGCTGACAGCCGTCCTCGAACGCCGTATCGGACTCCCGCTGTCACAACATGATGTGTATATCAATGTCGCCGGCGGTGCGCGCATCAGTGAACCGGCTGCCGATCTGGCTGTGCTGATGGCCATGATTTCGGCCTATCAGGAACGTCCGATCGCCCATGATATCGCGGTTTTCGGCGAGGTGGGGTTAACCGGCGAAGTGCGGCCGGTCGGCCAGCCGGAAGCACGCGTGCGCGAAGCCGCGAGCATGGGCTTCCGACACCTGATCATCCCCCGCGACAACAAGGAAAGACTTCACAAAATCGAACAGAAAGCTAGGTTTGCGAAAACGGCGAGTGAAGCGATCCAACTGACGGCCATCAAGCATCTTTCCGAAGCTGCACAGGTCAGTTTAACCAAGTAGAATGCTGGAGAGTACATGGAAGCTGGCTTGAATTTTTTCGATTATATCCTGCTTGCCGTCATTGGCATCTCAATGGTTGTATCATTCTACCGCGGCTTTATTCGTGAAGCCATTTCGCTGATTGGCCTGGTTGTCGCCTTTCTTGTGGCGCAACAATTATCCGGCCCCGCGGGCAATTTCCTCACCCAATGGGTTGCCAGTCGGGGAATTGCCGATATCCTCGGTTTTACGCTGGTATTCATTATTGCACTGATTTTTATGGGCCTGCTTGGCGCTTCACTGGGCAAGCTGATGGATCTGGCGGAATTGTCCGGCACCGATCGTGGCCTGGGCCTGATGTTTGGTCTGGCGCGTGGCCTGTTGTTCATTGCTATTGCGGCCCTGCTGTACACATCATACGGAAAGCTGGACAAACCCTGGCTAAAGGAAAGTATGCTGACACCTTATGCTGTCCAGCTGGGCGATCTGCTGGGACAGGTCATTCCGGAAAACTGCCCGTTGTCGCGGCATCATGGCGCATCAGACAGGAGCGGAAAAACCGCGGACAATATCCCCGGCAAAGACAGCAAGGCGTTGAAAGCAATCATCGAAAGTAATCTACACTGAGGCACCCATGTTTGACTGTGAAGGCTCTGACCATTTCCATGATGAATGCGGTATCTTTGGCGTATTCAATCACCCCGAGGCCGCCAACCTGACCTACCTGGGGCTCTATTCCCAGCAGCATCGCGGCCAGGAATCCGCCGGCATCGTTTCCACTGACGGACAGAATTTCTATAACCATCGCGGCATGGGGCTGGTTGCCGATATTTTCGACAAATCCAGCATTAAAAGCCTGAAAGGACACAGCAGTATCGGTCATGTCCGTTATTCAACCTCCGGAGAGTCCGGTCTGCGCAACTGTCAGCCGTTTTCGTTTGAGTATGCGCACGGCGGCCTGGCGCTCTGCCATAACGGCAACATCGTCAATGCCCCCGAATTACGCCTGGAGCTTGAAAAACGTGGTTCCATCTTCCACACGACATCCGACACCGAGGTCGTTATGCACCTGATCGCCAAGAGCGGGGAGGCGACGATGAAGGAGCGACTGGCCAGCGCCGTACGGAAACTGGCCGGCGGCTTTTCCCTGCTGGTACTGGTGGAGAAACGACTGGTTGGCATCCGTGATCGCAACGGCATCCGTCCGCTGGTGCTGGGCAAGCTGGACAACAGTTGGGTTCTGGCCAGCGAAACCTGCGCCTTCGATCTGATCGGCGCGCAATTTGTGCGCGACGTTGAGCCTGGTGAAATGGTCGTGATTGAAGGTGACAAACTGGAAAGCCTGTTTCCAATGAGTTCGACCGACCCCAAATTCTGTGTTTTTGAATACGTTTATTTCGCCCGTCCGGACTCCACCCTCGAGGGCGTCAATGTCTATCAGGCGCGTTATCAGATCGGCGTTGAACTGGCCAAGGAATCGCCTGCGGAAGCAGATATCGTCGTGCCCGTACCCGACTCCGGTGTGCCGCCAGCCATGGGTTATGCCGAAGCTGCCGGCATCCCCTTCCAGATGGGGCTGATCCGCAATCATTATGTCGGACGCACATTTATTGAACCCAAGCAATCCATCCGCAATTTTGGCGTCAAACTCAAACTGAACCCGAACCGCAACCTGATCAGGGGGAAACGGGTGATTCTTGTGGATGACTCCATCGTGCGCGGTACGACCAGCCGCAAGATTGTGGAAATGGTGCGCTCGGCCGGCGCCACGGAAATCCATATGCGCATTTCCAGCCCGCCAACCAAACATTCCTGTTTCTACGGCGTGGATACACCTGATGAAGAAAAACTCATGGCCAATCGCATGAGCATTGATGAAATGTGCCAGGCTATCGGCGCGGATTCGCTGGCTTTTGTCTCATTTGAAGGCATGTACCGGGCCGTAGGCAAGCCACGCGATCAGCACTGCGATGCCTGTTTTTCCGGCGATTACCCTGTCCCGATCGAGGGCACCCGTTCACCTCAGTTATCCTTGCTGAAATATTCCAACCCGAAGCATAATGACTGACCGCCCCAGCATTGTTCTGATCCATGGATTATTCGGATTTCGCAAGCTGCTGTGGCTGGAATACTTCATGGGCGTCAGGGAGCTGCTGCAGTCGATGGGATTACGCGTCGTCATACCGACCCTGCCCTGGTGCGGCAATATCGAGCGCCGTTCGCGCAGTCTGGCAGAACAACTGGCCGGGGAGGCCGGGCCATTGCATCTGGTTGCCCATTCCATGGGCGGACTGGACGCACGCGCCTATATCACGCACCTGGACGGCGCACGGCATGTGGCCAGCCTGACCACGCTGGCTTCGCCACATCACGGTTCCGAGGCCGCCGACCATGTTTGCCGAACGCTTTCCCCTTTTATTCTTTTTCCGGGTGTACGTGCACTGACCCGCGGCAGAACCACGCTGTTCAATGCCAATACGCCGAATCATCCCGACATCATCTATCGCAGTTACAGTGCCCGGCGCCCGCTTGATGAACAGCCATGGATTGCCCGGCGTTATGGGCGGGTCATTCAGCAGGCCGAAGGTGATAACGACAGTCAGGTGTCAGTCGCTTCCGCACAATGGGGGGAGCATCTCGACACCCTGTATGCCGATCATTTTGAACTGATCGGACGCAATATGTGGTTTAATCCCCTGCGTTCGCGTCGCAGTTTTGACCATCTGCCCCTGTATCGTGATATCGGCCAGTGGGTTCTGGACCAGCACGCCACACAGAAACCTGCCGACGCATAACCTCTCTATTCCGCCAGCAAGGGCAACACATGACGTAGGGCCACTTCTCCGGCCTGCGCAAATCCCACAGCCATATGACTGAGCGGGAGCATGCCGTTCTTTTCCGCCGCTTCCCGAATTTTGTGTTCCGGCGCTCCATCGGAGACCAGCTTGGAAATATCCTCATTAACCTCGATCAGCTCATACACCAGTTTGCGCCCGGCAATGCCCGTATTATGGCATTTTGCACAGCCTTCCGCCTCGAAATACTCGGCATCCACATCGACACGGACATGCTCAAGCATCAGCCTGGCATCATCCGAGACTTCGACCCTGCACTTACAATGCTCGCACAATCTGGGCAGCAGGCGCTGGGCCATGACCCCCTTCACTGTTGCCGCCACCAGATAGGCCTCCGTGCCCATATTGACCAGACGGCTGAAGGCACCGGCGGCCGTATTGGTATGCAGGGAGGAAATCAGCAAATGGCCGGTCAGCGCTGCTTCCACAGCCACTTCCGCCGTTTCGCCATCACGGATTTCGCCCACCATAATAATATCCGGATCATGACGTAACAGGTTGCGCAATGCGCGCGCAAACGTGAACCCGATTTTACTATGCACCTGCACCTGCAATACGCCCGGCACTTCCGCCTCGACAGGGTCTTCCAACGAAATCAGACGCTTGCCCTTGCCCAGCAGATCGGAAATAGCACCGACCATCGTGGTCGATTTACCACTTCCTGTCGGGCCGGTAATCAACACCAGTCCGTGATCGGACTGACAAATACGCTGCATACAAGCCAGATCGGCCTCAGCCAGCCCCACCCTGGTCAGGGATGCGCCGTCCTTTTTTTTGTCCAGAATACGCAACACCAGCGTCTCGCCATGCACACTCGGCACACAGGAAACACGGAACTCGACTTCACGCTCGGGTAAAACCATCCTGATGCGACCATCCTGCGGCAGGCGATGCTCGGCAATATCCATCTTGGCAATAATCTTGAAGCGCGTTACCAGCGGATTAAGCACGCCAAGACTGAAATTCATATATTCGCTGAGCACGCCATTGACACGAAGATCAACCACCA
>WFNX01000100.1 GCA_015488375.1 Mariprofundaceae bacterium
GCGCAGGCATCGCCGGCCGAAATGGAGATCATGGCGAGACGGATCATGCAGGACAATCATTACCGTGATGGTGGCCTGGTCGGAGCCATGTTGATGCGGCAATACGCGGCCCGCCATCCTGAATATCCCCGCGCACGGGTGATTGCCGACCTGATGTTTGCCCGGCACACCTTTTATCGGGATCTGTTCCCGTCACCGGCTCCGGAAAGTCTGCAGAAGGAGTTCTTCTGGTTTGTACCGCGGCACCTGAATAATCCATCGGACAGCCTTGCCGGGCAGGTGATAGAGGCCCAGCATTTGCGGGCATCACTGTTCAGCGTTTCCGGTGCCTATTTCATGTCATTGCCACGTGCTGTTCATGCACCGGAGCAGGCTCTGCAATTTTCCGTGCCGCGGCGTTCGGCACCCAGCGTATTGCGTGTGTCCACCGGCGTTGCCGGCCGTGGTGCAGAGCAGCACTTCTGGTTGCAGTTTGATGATCGTCCGGCCATCGCCATGCGTGTTGCCGCAGGGGTTCCCGAACTGGATGCCGATCAGTTCGCACCTTCTCGGGCCGAGGCTGCATTCCGTCGTTTGTCGGAGCAGTTCGGAGAGCAGGATGCGACAACCCTGGGCGGGGCATACGGCAGCTATCGCATGCCGGCGCGCCTGGTCGATGTGGCGAGTCTGGAGTTGCCTTTGCCTGCAGGCGTACAGCGTATTCGCATCTGGCAGGATGGCCACAGTCAGTTATCCGTCGCGCTGCAATATCGCGCAGCCTCGCGTTTTAAGATGTCGGAGGCATCCTATTTGTCTGCCCTGCAGCGGGCGGGCAGGGAGCAGGCCCTGCAATGGCTGACCGCAAGTGTACGACAGCAGTTTGACGGTTCAGATTCCGTGCCGCAGGCAGCCGGCCTGCACTATGCCGTACAGGTAGGCAGCTACCGTGAGTCGAAATATGCCCGCGAGCAGCAACAGGCGCTGCAACGGGCCGGCTATATGCCCCGGATTCGCCGGGCGAACGGGCTGCTGTATGTGATGACTGAAGCGTATGCCACCGAAGGTGAGGCCAGGCAGGCCGCTCGTTTGCTGCGAGCCAAAGGGTTTGCGGATGCCTACGTTATTTCCGAACGGGTACGGAAGACTGATGCGATGAGGCAAGCGAAGATGGATGGCCCGTTCGGTCTGCCAGAGCAGGCACAGGCGGAACTGCAGAATGAATGGCAGTCGCTGTTGCGTCTGATGCTGACTCAGAACCGGACATTCAATATTCCGGAAGGCGCTTCCCGCCAGGCCCTGAATGCCGGCAAGCGGTTGCCTGAAACGACGGTACAACGCCTGGTCAGGGAAGCGGAAGCGGCGGAAGCAAAGCAGGCATGGCTGGATGCACTGGAAAAATGGAGTGTCGTGGCCGGCGGGGCCAGGGACGATATTTACCGAAAAGCGCAGATGCATCGTATCGACGCATTGCAGCATCTGGGTGAGGTGATACTGGCGCGGAAAATGTTGCAGGCCCTGTTTCTGTATGCGGAAGATGCCCAAATGCGCAGGCAGGCATTCCGGCGGTTGCTCGATGATGCCGGCAGGACGGGCAAATTACGCGCCATGTTGCCCCTGCTGGTTGTGGCCACGATTCGCGATGGTACGGCAGAGATGTATGCTTCGTTTGCATCGTTGCTGGCCGGTGTTGGCGAGGATCGCATGGCGCTGACGCTGGGGCTGTTGTTGCCGGAAGCTCAGGTTCCCTGGCAGGCAATGGCCGGGGCCGCCTACCGACAGGGCAGGGATCGCACGCTGACCATGGCCATGCAGCATTTGCCTGCGGCGCAGCGGATGCTGTGGGCCGGTTATCGTCAGCAGCGCGAAGGTGAATTTTCCGCGGCTGTGGTAAGCTGGAAGCAGGCCGGGGAACAGGGACGGCTGCTGGCAGACCGGCTGCAGCAGGGGCTGCAAATACGTGAACAGTTGCTGGCTGCTGACCAACATCGTCGCGAAAAGGGCATGCAGGCCTGGTGGCAGTGGTGGAATGCCGATCCCGGTCCCTGGCAATGGCGTGAATCTCCGGCCATGATTGTTCGCTCCGAGGGACAGGAGATTATCGAAAATGTTGAGCGCGACCTGATTTTTTATGGTGCCCGTGCGAGTCAGGAGCATCCTGTCACGTTACTGGTGCCCGGGCCACTGGATGTGCGTGTTGAGATTCGTCCGCTGCATGCGGCTGATAGCCATGATGTGATCAACGGCTGGCTGAATATGCGCGAACAGGGCTTGTTGCGGCCGCTGCCGATTGTGAATAATGCACCTGAGTATGCACTCAGGGTTCAGGGCAAGTCACTGGTTGCCGGGAGAGGGGTCCATGCGGTGTACAGCTTCGGGCCCGGCTTGCATGAGGTGCAGGTATCGGCCGGCAACATTCCGGTGGTGGTTCGTGTATTTGCCAGGCGATCGGCGATTCCGCTGACGGTTCTGCCGCCGCTTTCTGCTGAGACCATGGCCGCTGTTCTCGATGGTACGCTGGCGCGACAGCGGCATCCGGCCGTGCCGCTTGATATCGCCTCCCTGCAGCAGAAACTGGCGGCTCTGGCCGGCCAGAGTGAAAGTGCTGCGCAGGCTGCACAACGGCGGGAGGCCGAGCTGTTATCCGCCGGGCGCATTGATGAGGCGCTGGCGATTCCTGTCGGTAAGGAAGATGCCGATATTTTGCGCCGTATGCGTATGCTGTTATGGATCAAGGAGAATTATCCGGCGAGGGCACAGCAGGTGCTGACACGCGGCGAAGCATTGTTTGATCAGCATCCGATGGTGCCGGGCCTGAGTACCCTGCATGCCAGATTGACGGCGGACAGTATCTGGGCATCCCAGAAAATGATGGAAAACAGTGCCGGCATGCAGGTGGTGACGCGTCAGGGCTGGCAGCCGGAGAGTATTCGTCAGCGCGTGCGCAAGGCGCTGCTTCCTCCGCTGGCGAAGGATGAACAGGTGATTCCGGGCTTTCGGCGCTTTCGCGTTGTGCTGAACAATGTGCAACCGGCACGTCTGTATCTTGACTTGACGGCGCATGGTGTCCCGTTCAGTGATCCGTTACCGATGCAGGTGACCTATCAGCTGGATGATAACCCGGTTCATGTGGTTCGATTGTCCGCTGAACATCCCAGGCGGACGCTTGCGCTTGATGTGCCTGAAGGACGACATGCCGTCGTTGTTGGCATCAGGAATCCGATTGCCGATCAGTTTCTCCGTATGCGTATCTCGGAACGGCGTGGTGGCAAATATAAGCCGATCGTGATGACTTACGAGCAAACATATTATGTTGCCACCCCGGATGAACCGGTTGTGCTCAATGTCCGCGGGCCAATGTGGATGCGTATTGATCGTCGCGTGCATGGGCAGAGTCATGTCAGTTATCGGCAGATCGGTGGCGGCTGGCATAAGCTGATCTATCGGCCGAAAGCGGGAGAGGTCGCCTATCGCTTTTCGGGCAGGGTTGTTGCCAAGGGGGTAACCACACGTTCTCCGGCGGCCAGGCCCGGGGTGGAGATGGTTACCCTGCATCCGGTGCCGGAGGCGCTGGTTCAGGTGCCCGACGACCTGCAGCCGGCGGAGACGATACACCTGCACGATGGATTTGAACTCGGCGATCAGGAAGACGGCACCTGGTCATTCGGTGCCAGTTATAACCGGCGTCTGAATGCCTCTGAAGATCGCCAGCAATTTGCCCCGGTGTCGGGTTTTACACAGCTGGATGTCTGGCATCGTTATGATGATGAGCCGGATAATCGTTATTTCCGTACGCATCTTCTGGGACGTTTCCGTGAGCATGGGGATACGGTACTCGGTCTGACCGAGCGGGCCTATTTCAATGCGCCGGAATGGCCTGTCACGCTGCGCCTCGATGGCAGTTTGTATGCTGAACATTTTTCGGGTCTGAATCCCGCAGTCAGTACCGGCGTTAATAGCACCGAATGGTCTGCCACGCTGCAGGGAACCGTTCTGCGCAAGGAGTATATCAATCCCAAATGGTATCATATTCCCTCACTGACAGGCTTCGTCCGACACGTGAGCATGACGGGAACGCCCACTGCCTTGCGCGGATCAACGCTGGTGACCCCGCCGGCCGGGCTGATCGGGCGTATCGATACCGATGTCTATACGCCTTATAAGCAGGTGCATCGTTATGGCATCGGCGTTTCCGAGACATTGGGCTATCAGCCGTGGCTGGATACCCTGCTGCGCGCTTCCGTCGGCTGGCGCAGTAATGAAAACCTTCTCAAGACGGATCACGTCGGCATATTGCTGCGCTGGGATCAGCGACTGGGTGATGCGCAGCTTAATCTGGGCTATCAGTTCACCCATTATTATGCCGATGACTATCGTCTGAGCTCCGCCAATACCAAGAGCATCCGGGCCGAACTGTTGTGGGATGTATGGCAGGATGATCAGACACGATGGGAACTGGGAGGTGTCCTGCGCCATTATCTTTCCAGGCCGAAAGAAAACGTCGGACTCATTGGTTTGACCGTGCATTTCGGTGAAGGACGCATGTATCGGGATTTTCAGCCCGGTGAGCTGGATATTCCCGAATTTCTGCCGCTGCGGCAGCGTCGCATTCCCCAGAGTGTGAATAATTTCGTCGGTGCCGGTCAGCCATGAACAGGGAACAGACCAGAAAGATACTCGAAACCGGCATTTTGCCGCGGTTCCGGTGTATTGAAGC
>WFNX01000101.1 GCA_015488375.1 Mariprofundaceae bacterium
CCGATGGGGGTGGCGACGACGAACAGTTGGCCTGCTTCTGATTGGGGTCTAGAGTCCGAATTCATATTGCTCATACGATAGTGTGCCGGGGGTCGCTGTTCAATGTTACGTCTTGCTGTGATTTTGCCATGGGTTATTAGTCTGGCCCTGTTGCTGGCCGGTTGTCAGCCGAAAAAAACGGAACTGGTTATTAAACCGCAGCAGCAAACTCCGCTCCGGGGTCTGGCGAAGCCGCCGGCCACGTCTGCCGAACTGATGGCACTGGTGGCGCAGGCACGCACTGCCGAAGACCCTGAAGAGGTATTGCAGAGTCTGGATCGATATATACAGCAGCATGATCCGGTATTGCGCGATGAGGCCCGTTTTCGCAAGGCCCAGGTGATGCTGGAACTGCATCTGCCGGGTGCTTACCGGGGAGTGCAAACGGTTCTTGAAGACTTGCCCGACTATCCGCTGGTGCCTTACGCCTATTTCTGGATTGCCCAATGGTGGGTGTATCAGGATGAACCGGAGCGGGCGCTGGCCATGCTGACACAGGTGCTGGAACATCCTGCATTGACGCGGGAGCTGGCGGAGAAGGTGTTGCAGTCGGGGCCGGCGATCAGCAAGCAGGTGCCGGAAAGGGAAGCCGTGGTCTGGATGCTCTCGGCAGCACGTCTGGATGAGGGCGGTCGCTCACAATGGTTGCGTTCCGCAGCTCGTCGTGCCAGTGTGGATACCCTGCGACAGTTAAACCGGATGCCCGGTGAAGATGTTCGGCTGGTGGCCGAGATGGATATGCATGCGGCCCGGCAGTATCTGCTCAGTGGTGATATGGCCATGGTGCGTCAGATTGATGGCTGGCTTCGGCAACTGGCTGCCGGCAGTGAGTTTCAGCGCAGGGTGGAACAATGGGCCTCCGGGCGCAGCCGTGCGGCCGTGATCGGCGTGTTGTTGCCGCTGACGGGGCCACAGGCCCGCTATGGTGAGGCGGCATTGCGGGGCATGCGCATGGCCATGTCGGCGATGGGAGAGGACGGTCGCATTACGCTGCGCATTGAAGACACGGCCTCGGATGCGCAGACATGTATTGATGCCTACCGGCGCCTGGAAGCCGAGTCCGTCGATATGGTTATCGGCCCGTTACTGGCCTCCAGCGCGCGTGCCCTGTTGCCCCATATCCACGCCAAAACGCCGGTGCTGAGTATGACCAGTGCGGTGGATCTGGCGGAAAAATCTGATGCCTTCTTTGTGCATACGCTGGCGCCGGCGGTACAGGTACAGTATATCGCAGCCTATGCGATTGAGCATGGCGCGCGGCGCGTGGCGGTGATTCGCGGCAATCATGCTTCAATGCAGCAGGAGGCTGAACGGTTCCGGGATGCTTTTTCCGCCATGGGGGGCGAAGTGGTTGATGAACTGGTGCTGCCTGAGGATCAGCTTGATGTACGTGAACTGTTACGCGAACTGAAGATGCGAACGGATGATGAAGTATTGCTGGCCGAGCTGGATGAGGATGCGGCTGTGTTGATGCCGGAATATGATCTGGAAGTGCGCATGCCGAGTCGTCTGGATGCCATTTACCTGGCCTTGCCGGGGCGTCGCGTGGCCTTGCTGGCCAGTCAGCTGGCCTATTCCGATCTGACCGGCATGGCCCTGTATGGCAGCAGTCGCTGGAAGGACGGACATTTGCTGGATGATCGCGGCCATTATTTGTCGCGCGCACGTTTTGTCAGTCAGGCCCGTGATGAAAATCAGCAGGGACGGCTGCAGGCCGTACAATTTATGTATCGGGAGACCTGGGGTTCCTCCCATCCGGGGCAGTTGACCCTGCTGGCGTATGATACCTTGCAGATAGCCGCCGTTATGGCCAGCCGGCTGGGGCTTTACGGCAGGCAGATTGCGGCCGCCCTGCAGGATGAGGCCGGTTTTCCGGCCTTAACCGGCGATGTGTCCTTCGATGCCAACGGCGTGGGTCAGAAGCGGCTGGATATGTACATGATCCGGAAAGGCAATATCGTGCCGGCGAGCTAGAGCCCGGCAAACAGGCTCAGGCCAGTTTGTCGTCGGCGATATGGTAGGATGGGTCTTCCTCGACATTGACTTCCACAAGGTCGCCGGCCCGGGTCAGTAATTGCCGGCATTCCGGCGCCAGATGTCGCAGCCGAAGCTGTTTTCCGGCTTTGGTATAGCGTTCAGCCAGGTTATCAATGGCTTCAATGGCCGAGTGATCGGCAACCCGGGAATGGGCAAAGTCGATTACAACCTCATCAGGATCCTGTTGCGGGTCAAAAATCTCTGCAAAGCGGTGAGCCGAAGCGAAGAACAGTGGCCCATGCAGGGCATAGACGCGTACGTTTTTACCATCGACCTGCACATCCTGCGGAATTGCATGGATATGCCGTGCCTGTTTCCAGGCAAAGACCAGTGCGGAAGCGATCACGCCGATAATGACTGCCGTGGCCAGATCGGTAAACACGGTAACAACGGCGACGAGAATGCCGACAAATGAATCCTCGCGCGGAATCTTGTTGAGCAGATTAAAACTGCCCCATTCAAAGGTTCCGATCACGACCATAAACATCAGGCCAACCAGCGCCGCTACCGGAACCATGGCAATGAGGTCCGAGGCAAATACGATAAAAATCAGCAGGAACAGTGCAGCGGCAATGCCGGAGAGGTTGCGCAGGCCACCGGAAGAAACATTGATCATTGTCTGGCCGATCATCGCACAGCCACCCATGCCGCCGAAGAAACCATTGATGGTATTGGCCAGCCCCTGACCGATGGAGACGCGATTGCCCTGTCCGCGCGTGCCGGTCATTTCATCGACGACGGTCATGGTCAGCAGTGATTCAATGAGACCGACACCGGCAAGAATAACGGCGTACGGGGTAATAATGCTCAGTGTTTCCCAGTTCAGCGGTATGGCCGGGATATGAAAGGCAGGGAAGCCGCCGCCGATATCGGCGATATCGCCAACGCTTCTGGTCTCCAGTCCGCCGAATATAACCATCAGACTGATGGTGATAATGGCGGCAAGGCCGGCCGGAATCGCGCGGGTGACCTTGGGCAGGATGTACATGATGGCCATGGTCAGGGCGACGAGCCCCAGCATGGTATACATTGGCGGTCCGGACAGCCAATGCATGACGCCATCTGCTCCTTCATGTTTGAAATGTTCCATTTGCGCCAGAAAAATGACGATGGCCAGGCCGTTGACGAAACCGAGCATCACCGGATAGGGCACCATACGGATATATTTGCCGAAGCGCGCTGCGCCAAACAGCATTTGCAGGATGCCGGTCAGGACGATGGTGGCGAACAGGTATTCAACCCCGTGCTGGGCGACAAGCGAGACCATGACCACGGCCATGGAGCCGGTGGCGCCGGAAATCATGCCGGGGCGTCCGCCGACAAGGGATGTCACCAGGCCCATGAGGAACGCACCGTAAAGGCCGACCAGCGGATTGACACCGGCGACAAAGGCAAAGGCCACTGCCTCCGGAACGAGGGCAAGGGCCACGGTCAGGCCGGAAAGAATATCGTCCCTGGCGCGTGCGGCATGGTCATAGTAAATCTGAAACATGAAAACTCCTGCGGATTTTCGGGTGGCGCACTCTAGGGAGCCGGCCCGCCGATGTAAAACCGGGCCGGGAACACTTTTGCGGTCAAAGTCTTCGACGATGGAACGGAATACAGTAAGCTGTGCCGATGACAAAGCAGCAGGAGGATGGCGCGTCTTTATCGGTGCCTCTGAGCGGGCCGTTTTATCGCGGCAGCCGGCGTTTGCGTATTGCGCTGGTCGGGCAGCCGAACAGTGGCAAGAGTACGATATTTCATGCCGTGGCCAGTACCAGTGTGGACCACGGACAACTGGCCGGCACGGATGCGGCTTATCAGCGCTGTACCGTGCAGATTGGTATGGATGAGGTCGAACTGATTGATCTTCCGGCCATGTATTCACTGAGGAACCTGCAGGGCGATGATCTTGAAGGTCTGAAATATCTTCTCTGGGGTGATAGTCGGCCGCCAATCTCGGTGCATGAATCCGCACAGCCACCGGCTCCGTTTTCCCGTCCGGATATGCTGATTCATATTGTCGATGCCTCGACCTTGCATCGCCATCTGGAACTGACGCTGGAGCTGATTGAACTGGGCTTGCCCATTGTGATGGGCTTGAACATGATGGACGAGGCACGTCGCAAGGGAGTGCAGATTGATGTAGCGGCGCTGGAAGTGGAACTGGGGATTCCGGTGGTGCCGATGACGGCCATCAAGGGGCTGGGGATTTCCCGTCTGTTTGAGCGCGCGGTACAGGCTGTGCGCGAACATGTGTGTCCGTTGCCCCAGCCTTCGGGGGAACATATCGCCAAATGGGCCAAGCAATTGCATCAGGCAGTGGATACGCCGGCGATTCGCGAGGCATTTCGTGTGCCGCAACCGTTCATGATCCGGCAGCTCAAGCAGGCTGATGACTATTTTTGTCATGAACTGGCCTGCCATTTTCCGCAAGCAGCACGGGAAGTTGAACGCATTCGACAACAGGCTGATGCGGAATTGCCACGTCCCCTGGCGGAAGAGGTGGCTGCCGACTACCATTATCGTGCTGCACGCCTGTTTGAAAAGGTGGCGCATCTGGGGCATCGATCGCGTACCATTACCTGGGAGGATCGTCTGGATGCCGTGTTTTTGCATCCGCGCTGGGGCTTGCTGGGCAGCCTGGCGCTGTTTGCCCTGGTTTTGTTCATGGTGTTTGAGGTCAGTGCCGGTATTGACGCGCTGACGGCAGCCCGGCTTGCGGAACTGGCCGCCCAGTGGCAGCCGGAGAGTACGGTCGGCGTGATCGGACGTGCCGTGCTCGATGGCCTGCTGGGACTGGTCGGCATTGTCGTGCCTTATATGTTGCCGCTGGTGCTGATGCTGGTGGTGCTGGAAGAATCAGGAGTGATGCAGCGCGTCGCTTTCGTTGTGGATCGGTTTTTTCATCATATTGGCCTGCACGGCAAGGTAGCCGTACCGTTTCTGCTGGGGCTGGGCTGTAATGTACCGGCAATTGCGGCGACGCGTACAGTTGCTTCAGGACGTGACCGCATCGTGGCTTCATTGCTGATTACTTTCGTGCCCTGTTCGGCACGTTCGGCCATTATTCTGGCCCTGGGTGGCAAGTATCTGGGAGGGCTGGGAATTTTTGCCCTGTTCATGTTCAATTTATTGATTATTGCCTGGCTGGGCAGGCTGCTGGTACGGCGCTATCCGGATATCAGTCCGGGACTGATTCAGGAAATTCCCCCCTATGCCATACCTCGCCTGTCGGCGGTTTTCACCTCAACCTGGCAACGCACGCAGGATATTCTGACCATTGTGACGCCGTTACTGGTGGCCGGCAGTATTGTGCTGGCGCTGTTGCACCATATCGGGGCCGATGCATGGATTAATCAGGCGCTGATGCCGATGACGGTATGGGCGCTGGGATTGCCTGCCGTGCTGGGCGTGCCGATTTTATTCGGCGTGTTGCGTAAGGAATTATCATTGCTGATGATTTACCAGGCGCTGGGCACATTTGAAATCGGTGCGATACTGGACTGGATACAAATCAGTACGTTTCTGGTGTTTCTGATGTTTTATGTGCCCTGCATTTCCACATTCGCCATTATGGTCAGGGTTATCGGACGTCGCGAGGCCGTGTTTTCGCTGTTACTTTCCATCGCGGTGGCCCTGTGCTGTGCGCTGAGCGTTCGTTTGTTGCTCACATTGTTGCAGTGGTGGTAAGTTTTGTCTTGAAAACAATCATCACGGACGTTATATAAAGGGGTGCCGGAGACAATCCGGTAAAACTACTGAATCAAGGAGGTATGCAATGGGCCTGATGCGTTGGTCTCCGTGGCAGGAGCTGGAAACCATCAATCGTCAGCTCGGCCGCCTGCTTGATGACAGCGGTTTCGGCATGGGTACGGAAACCGGTCAGTGGGTGCCGACGGTAGATATTCGTGAAACCGACGACGCCTTGCTGGTGCAGGCAGAACTGCCGGGCATTGATAAAAAGGATGTCCATGTTGAAGTGCGCGATGGCGTGCTGACCATTTCCGGTGAACGTCGCTATGAAAAGGATGTGAAAGAAGAGAATGTTCATCGGGTCGAGCGGGCTTATGGACGCTTCTCGCGTAGCTTCGTGCTCCCTGCCCATGTGGATGCGGACAAGGTGGATGCCCGCATGAAGAATGGTGTGCTGGAGGTAAGGTTGCCGAAAGAAGAAAGCGCCAAACCGAAAGCGATCACGATTCACTGAATGCAGGGATTGTTTCTGATCTGTGCCGGAATATCCGGGAAGGGGCCGCAACGGCGGCCCCGTTATTATTGATGCATCCTCCCCTGCTGGAGAAGAATAAACGGCGAAACATGTGGCATTCGCTGTTGTTGCTGGCGGCGATGCTGTTGCTGTTCATGCTGTTGGGGCGTGTGTTGTTTGGTCCCGGCGGAGGAATTTTGCTGTTGTTCGGCATGTTGCTGCTTATTGCGTTTATGCCGCGGGCTTCGGCCTGGTTGACCCTGCGCCTGTATCGGGCCGAGCTTCTCAGCCCGGCACAGGCGCCGGGCCTGTTTCATATGGTGGATACCCTGCGTCGCAGGGCGGGGCTGGAACAGATGCCGATGCTGTTTCTGGTTCCCAGCTCCACGCCGAATGCCTTTGCCATGCTGCACGGGGATCGTACGCTGATTGCAGTCACGGATGGTTTGTTCAGGTTGCTTGATCGACGTCAGCTTGTCGGTGTGCTGGCACATGAAATCAGCCATATCAGGCATGGTGATCTGTATGTTATGCAACTGGCGGACTTGCTGACCCGGCTGACGGCCACGCTGGCAGATATCGGCTGGCTGACTTTGCTGTTATGGCTGCCGTTCAGCCTGCTGGCCGGCATGAGCATGCCGTGGTTTGCGGTTCTGTTGTTGCTGGTTGCCCCTGTGCTTTCCAGTTTGTTGCAACTGGCGCTTTCGCGTACGCGAGAGTTTGATGCCGATCTGGGAGCGGTTGAGCTGACTGGCGATGCCGAAGGACTGGCTATGGCCCTGTTACGTATTGAGCAGGGGGCTACGCCCTGGTGGCAATGGCTGTTGCTGCCGGGGCGACAGCGGGCCGCGCCGTCCCTGTTGCGTACGCATCCGCTTGTTTCCGAACGAGTGCAGCGTTTGCGGGAAGTGGCGCAGCAGCAGCCTCAGGCGAGGCGGGCATGGCTTGCCGATGATGAACCGTTTCTGCAATCGCCGGCCATTGGCGCCCCGCGACGCTGGCGCGGTTTCGGAATCTGGTACTGATTCGTGCGCGTGCGGTTGTTTTCGTTGCGGCATGTTCCACAGGATGAGGCGGATGATATTCGCCGTTTGCTAGCCGAACATGATATCGATTTTTACGAAACCCATGCCGGTGGCTGGGGCATTTCAGTGCCGGCTATCTGGTTATATGATGATGCGCATCAGCCGCGGGCCGAAGCATTGATTCAGCAGTATCAACGGCAGCGCACCCGCCAGGCGAAAGAGGCGTATGCAGCGCTACGCAAGGCCGGCCAACATCGCACCTGGCGGGATAATTGTCGGCAGCACCCATGGCAGGCTGTGCTGCTGTTGCTGATGATCGGCTTTGTGCTGTATGTTTCCTTAAGTCCGTTTATCTATTTTCTGCAATAAAAATGCCCGGCATTGCCGGGCATTTCAGTGTGGTCAGCGTGCGGCCAGCTGGCGCAGGACGTAATGCAGAATTCCCCCGTGATGGTAATACTCCCATTCCTTGGGCGTGTCGATACGCACGCGAGCGCGGAATGTCTTGCCATCGGCAACGACCATGACCTCGCGAGCGCCTTCATGCACACCGCGAATGCTGAATATTTCGCGACCGCTCAGTTCCAGCGAATCGGCATTGTCCCCGTTCATAAACTGTAACGGCAGGATGCCCATGCCGACGAGGTTGGAGCGATGGATGCGTTCATAACTTTCGGCAATGACGGCGCGGATTCCCAGCAGGGCTGGCCCCTTGGCCGCCCAGTCGCGGCTGGATCCGGAGCCGTATTCCTTGCCGGCAATAATGATTGCCGGCGTGCCTTCGGCCTGATACTGCATTGCCGCATCATAAATGCTCATGCGTTCGCCATCGGGAAGATGGAGGGTGATGCCGCCTTCTGTACCCGGCGCCAGGCGGTTGCGCAGTCTGATATTGGCAAAGGTGCCGCGCATCATGATTTCATGGTTGCCACGGCGTGAGCCATAGGAATTGAAGTCCCGCGGGGCTACGCCATGTTCGCGCAGGTAATGTCCGGCCGGCGAATCGGCCTTGATGGCGCCGGCCGGTGAAATATGGTCGGTGGTTACCGAATCGCCCAGCAGGGCCAGTACACGTGCGCCTTCAATATCGCTGATATCTCCCGGCTGTTTCGACATGTTGACGAAATAGGGGGGATTCTGGATATAGGTCGATGATTCATCCCATGCGAAACGGTCTCCTTCGGGCGCATCCAGTTCCTGCCAGTTGGCATCACCGGCAAAGACATCGGCATAGGCGCGGGTGAACTGTTCGCGGTTGACACTGGCAATGGCCGCCGTGATTTCCGCCTGGCTGGGCCAGATGTCTTTCAGGTATACATCGCGGCCGTCACGATCCTGGCCGATCGGCTCGCGATACAGATCGATGTTCATGGTGCCTGCAATGGCATAGGCAACGACCAGCGGTGGTGAAGCGAGATAATTCATGCGTACTTCAGCGTGTACGCGGCCTTCAAAATTACGGTTGCCGGACAGCACGGAGCAGACAGCCAGCTCGCCCTCTGCGATGGCAGCGGAAACTTCCGCAGGCAAGGGGCCGGAATTGCCGATGCAAGTGGTACAGCCATAGCCGACGACATGGAAGCCGAGTTCCTTCAGTGGTTCCATCAGGCCTGCACTCTTCAGGTATTCGGTTACGACCAGAGAGCCGGGGCCCAGTGAGGTCTTTACCCAGGGCGCGGCACTCAGTCCCAGTGCCGCGGCTTTTTTCGCCACCAGCCCGGCACCAAGCATGACCGACGGGTTGGAGGTATTGGTGCAGGAGGTGATGGCCGCAATCACGACGGCGCCATTGTCGATGGTGACCTGTTTGCCATTGATCGTGGTTTTAATAGCACGGGATTTCAGCCCGGCCTCCTGACAGACGTCTTGCAGGTCCGCTGTGAACGTCGCCTTGCTGTTACGCAGGGCAATGCGATCCTGCGGACGTTTGGGACCGGCCAGTGAGGGTTCAATGGTGGACATGTCCAGGCTCAGGGTTTCGCTGTAATCAGCAACCTGCTCATTGCGGAACATGCCCTGGGCTTTGGCATAGGCCTCAACCAGCGCGATGTTTTCTTCCGACCGGCCGGACAGGCGCAGGTAGTTCAGGGTTTCCTCATCAATGGGGAAGATGCCGCAGGTCGCGCCGTATTCCGGTGCCATATTGGCGATGGTAGCTCGGTCGGCCAGCGGCAAATGATCCAGACCGGCGCCATGGAATTCGACAAATTTTCCGACGACGCCGTGGGCGCGCAGCATTTCCACAATCGTCAGTACCAGATCGGTCGCGGTCGCCCCTTCCGGCAACTGACCTGTAAGCTCAAAGCCAACAACTTTCGGAATCAGCATGGAAACGGGCTGCCCGAGCATGGCTGCTTCAGCCTCGATACCGCCAACACCCCAGCCGAGTACGCCCAGACCATTGATCATCGTGGTATGCGAATCGGTGCCGACCAGCGTGTCCGGATAGGCGACGCCCTGCTTGTCCACGAAGACAGTGCGGGCCAGATTCTCCAGATTAACCTGGTGAACGATACCGGTATCCGGCGGTACCACCTTGAAATTGTCGAAGGCCTTCTGCCCCCATTTGAGGAAATTGTAGCGCTCGCGATTGCGCTTGAATTCGATTTCCGAATTTTTTGCCAGCGCACTGTCTGTGCCAAAGGTATCGACCTGCACGGAATGGTCGATAACCAGTTCGGCCGGGGCCAGCGGATTGATCTGGTCGGCATTGCCACCCAGAGCCACAACAGCATCACGCATGGCTGCCAGATCGACGATGGCTGGAACGCCGGTGAAATCCTGCATCAGCACACGGGCCGGCATATAGGCGATTTCGCGTTCGGGCTCGGCCTTGGCGTCCCAGTGGATAATGGCTTCGATATCGCTGCGCTTGACAACATTGCCATCTTCCCGGCGCAGCAGGTTTTCCAGCAGGATTTTCATGGCATAGGGCAGGCGGGAAATATCCCCGGCAGCCTTGAGATCATAGTAGGTGTAAACCTTGTCACCGACGGATAGTTCGCGTCGTGCACCAAAACTGTTGCTCACTGGAGGCTCCTTTGTTTCTGGTAAATTCGAAAAATAAGTTGCGGCAAGCTAGCGCCGGATGCGCTTTTTCTAAAGTGTTTGCCCGGCATAACACGTTTCCGGCGTGGGGACCGTATTATACACAGCCCTTTTGCTGCAAGGTAAGGCTTTAATTTTTCAGACGTAATGCCTAGATTGTCTTGGCTGGCGAGGTGAATCCCTGCATGGCGGAGATGGTTGGTCGGAGGGACTGATGGGTAAGCGGTCGAAAGTCATTGTAAGAAAGGTCGATGGAACAGAGGTGGAAGGCTGTCTCCTGCGTTCATTCAACCAGATGGCAGCGCACTTGGAACTGGTGGATGCCGGAGGGCATCGGCAAACATTTTCCATGGATGAAATTGAATGTATCCTGTTTTTTCACCCTGAAGGGGTTTCCCGTTTATCCCTGCGCCGATTACCCAATGATGTGATCGAGCATGTGTTTCTCAAAAGCGGAGCATCCTATACGGTGATCAGCAATGCCCAGCAGGAAGAAGTGAACGGTTTTTTTGGCTTTCCCGACCCCGAAGAGCATCCGGAAATTCAGCGCATCTTTTTTGTGCAGGCGAATGTGCTTGGCCGTAAGCTCGCTTCTGCCTTTGGCGAACTGCTGGAAGAGTCCGGTGTTGTGGATCATCAGGCCGTTGAGGGGGCGGTCAGGCAGCAGCGGGAACTGAAACAGCAGCGGGTCGGCGATATTCTGGTAGAGAAGGGCGTCAGCAAGCGCGAGGATCTGGAGCAGGCCGTGGCCAGTTTTGGCGGTATCAAGAAGCGCTTGCATGTCGGTGAGATGTTCCTCAAGGCGGGGTTGATTACGCAGGAACAGCTGGATATGGCGCTGGAGGAACAAAAACGTTCAAAGAACAAGAAAATCGGCGATATCCTTGTAGAAGGCGGCATCATTGACGAAGAAATGATGCTGACCTGCCTGGCCAAACAGTTGCGCATTCATTTCGTCGATTTGTCCACAATGGAGCCGGAGCCGGATGCCCTGATGGAATTAACGTCGGCTATTGCGCGGGAGTTGCAGGTCATTCCGATGTCCCTGCATGATCATGTGCTGAAGGTGGCTACATTTGAGCCGAATAATCTGGATCTCGTCAACAAGCTGCAGTTCCATACCGGCCGTCGTATTCATCTGCTGTTGGCACGTAAAAAACAGATCGAGGAAAAGATCAAGCAATATTACCGAGATGGCACTGAAGAATTTGAAGAGTTTGAAATTGAAAGTGTAAATGAGGAGGAATCCTGGCAATCCAGCGAGGTGCTTCTCAATGAGGCTGAACAGACTCCGATCGTTCGGCTGGTTAATCGTATTCTCAAGGACGGCGTGGAGGCTGATGCCAGCGATATTCACATCATGATCCGTGAAGGTCGGGTGGTGGTTGATCTTCGTGTCAATGGCGTGCTCAGCGAATATATGAATTTCAGTCTTGGCGTGCTTAATCCACTGGTAACGCGCTTCAAGATTATTGCCAAGATGGATATTGCCGAACACCGCCTGCCGCAGGACGGACGCATTCGCCTGCATTTGCCCGAGCGTGAAGTCGAGTTTCGTGTTTCCTGCGTGCCGAGTGTGCATGGCGAGACGCTGGTGTTGCGTATTCTGGACAAAAAAAAGGATGGCGCATCCCTGACCAAGGTCGGGCTGGCCGAGGCCGATCTGGCCTGCATGCAGCGTATTTGTCAGTCCGATCACGGACTGGTGCTGATTACCGGTCCGACGGGCAGTGGTAAATCGACCACGATGGTCGGCGCGATTTCCGATCTGCTGGGCAAGGGCAAGCGCCTGATTTCGCTGGAAGATCCGGTCGAGGCAGAAGTGCCGGGCGTATTGCAGGTGCAGGTGCACAGTAAAATCGGGTTCACGTTTGCGCGCGCATTGCGCAACCTGTTACGCCATGATCCGGATATTATTATGGTCGGTGAAATCCGTGATGGTGAAACGGCGGAAGTGGCTGTGGAAGCGGCGCTGACCGGACATTTGCTGATTTCCTCCCTGCATACCAATACGGCCGCCGGCGCCTTCAGTCGTCTGGTCAATATGGGCACGGAGGCCTATCTGGTGGCGGCAACGGTGAAGGGGGTCATGGCCCAGCGCCTGTTGCCCAGGTTATGCGAGCATTGCAAGCGCAGGGCCGAGGTTTCGGATGATGCCAGGCTGATGCTTGAGCATGCCCGTGCCGATGTGGATGCCGAGTATTTCGAGGCGGAAGGCTGTGCGAAATGCCATAATACGGGCATTGCCGGGCGCAAACTTGTGTATGAGCTGATCGAGGTTAATGAGGATATTTCCAAGCTGGTCTCCGATGGTGCACCGGAACACAAAATTCGGGAAGCGGCGGAAAAGAACGGTATGCTCCCGCTCAGTCATATGGCTGTGGGATATGCGCAGGCCGGCGAGGTAGCCCTGCGCCATGTGCTGCCGCTGCTGGCGGAGTGATTATGCGTCGGCCGGTGTTTGCCGGGTGGCGTGTTGATCCAGAACCCACTGACCGATATCGCGATACAGGGGCAGATGGTCGAAACTGCGGCGCGAGCGCAGGGGATTAAACCACATATTGCGTCCGATCAGTTCAAAGTGATCGGCATAGAGGGTGTCGAGATGTTCTCCCCATTGTGCGGAAGCGACTGACACCTGACTGTCATTATCACCTTCGGCCTGCTGAATGACCCGGCCATAACGCCGGACAATCCACGGCTGTTCATCAAGCGGGCGCCGGGCACTGTAACTGCGATAGATGATGCCGGGCTGATTCGGCGTATTGGCGTTAAACAGCGTGATTCTGCCGCGGGTCAGCGCACGTACGCCCGGAAACAGGACAAATGGAGAGAGCGTTCGGCAAACATGGTCGGCGGCTTCGGAACCATGATGCGGCGAAGCCAGCGTGGTCAGGCTGGCCACATGCCGCGCGCCGTCCAGGTGCGTGATATAGGCGCGTGCGTCCAGTCCGCCCATGGAATGGGCAACCAGATGCAATGGCCCGGCCTCCCCTGCCAGTTGCTCTGCCAGACTGCGCGAACGGCGCTCGATATTGCCGCACCAGGGCAGGGCCGGTATGACGACGCGTAATCCCATCGACTGCAGCAGTTCCCTGACGCCCATGAAGTATTCCAGCCACAGCAGCTTGCGAAATCCGAACAACCCATGGATCAGAACAATGCTGGGTCGGTCAGTCATTATGCTTCGGGCTGGAATATTTCAGCAGGGATAACTGGGGTGAACGGGTACCTTCGATCGGGACAGGATAATCGCCGGAAAAACAGGCATCGCAGTGCTGATCGCGCGGCTTGCCCACGGCCCGGTACATGCCTTCAAATGAAACGAAAGCCAGTGAGTCCGCGCCGATGGCCCGGCACATTTCATCAATGCTCATGCGATTGGCCATGAGCTTTTCTTCATCGGGCGTATCCACGCCGTAAAAACAGGAATGTTTGGTCGGCGGACTGGAAATGCGCATATGGATTTCCGTGGCGCCGGCCGAGCGCACCATTTCCACAATCTTGCGACTGGTCGTGCCGCGCACGATGGAGTCATCCACAAGAATCACTCGTTTCCCTTTGATCAGGTTGCGGTTCGGGTTCAGTTTGAGTTTGACGCCAAAATTGCGAATGGATTGCTTGGGTTCAATAAACGTGCGTCCGACATAATGATTGCGGATCAGCCCCATCTGGAAGGGGATGCCGGCAGCTTCGGCATAACCCATGGCCGGCGGCACGCCGGAATCG